>CAZPPK010000135.1:0-8330 GCA_964588415.1 uncultured Lentimicrobiaceae bacterium | reverse complement strand
TTTAATACCTCGATGGCTCTGCCTCGGGGTAGTTTATTATTTACACCAATTTACCTTTTTAGACCGGACTCATTATTCAAAGGAAACTATATATATTTTTGGCGTGTGTTTTTTTTTGTTACTATTGACTCAGGAGAAGGATTATTTCCGAAAAGGATATGGTACTGTAATGAACTTTTTAATAATCTTTTTACCACCAGAAAGGTATTAATCTTAATTTTGCCAAAGAATTAGAATCTATGAATGAAGATTTTGAATGGCTTTCCGACAAAGATGTTACTGAACTGATAGAGCACTTCGAAGATCTGATGGAAACCGGGGAAGGGCACTTTTTCGACGTAGAAGAGTTTGAAGCCATAATCGATTATTATCTCGACCGGCACAAAAAAAGTATGTCGCGAGTTGCCATTTCGCTGGCAAAAGAACAACATCCCAGCTGTAATTCCTTTACCATAAGAGAAGTGCGTTTGTTGTCCATGGAATCAAAATATGAGAAAGCGCTACGTTTTTTGGATGAACTTGAATTGCTGGAACCCGGTAACGAAGATATTTATTTGACCCGCGGTGAGATCTATGGAATGATGGATCGTCACCAAGAGGCCATCGAAGCATATAAAAAAGTCCTGGAGACGGATTCAGACCGTACTCCAGAGGTGCTGTCCAGCATTGCATACGAATATGAAAGCCTGGACGATATAGTAAATTCACTGAAATATCTGCAAAAGGCTTTGGAACTGCAACCTTATTCCGAAGAAGTAATTCAGGATATTTCTTTCTTTTTTGACACGGTGAGCCGTGAAGAAGAAGCGGTTGAGTTTTACACTACTTTTCTGAACAAATTTCCTTACTCTAAGCATGCGTGGTTTCACCTTGGTTATTTTTACAGCATGCTTGACTTGTATGAACGTGCTGTTGAAGCTTACGAGTTTGCCATCGCTATTGATGATAAATATACTGCTGCCTATTTGAACATGGCCAATGCCTATAGCAACATGGGGCAATACAGGAAAGCGATAAATTTTTATAGGGAGACTTTCAAACTGGAAGATCCTGATCCGTTAACTTATTGTTATATAGGCGAGTGTTATGAGAATCTTGATGAGTTGCTGACTGCCCTGGAGAATTTCAACCATGCCATCGATCTGGACAAAGGCATCGTCGATGCGTGGTCCGGCATTGCAAGGGTTTTGGTAAGCCAGGGGAAAACCAAAACGGCAATAAAATATTATAACGACGCTATAAAGATGTTTCCCAGAGAGGAAAATTTAAAATATGATTTGGCGGCTTTGTATTTGCAAACCAATGATCTAAAAAAAGCTAGCGAAGCATTTCAACCCATTCTTAAAAACAACCCGGGTCACATAGAAGCCTGGATGAATTATTCCCTGATCTATGCCCTTGAACGCGATTTTGGGAAAGCTATTCTTATTTTGAAAAAAGCCATTAAAAGTAATCCGGAGGATGCTACTTTATGGTACAGAATTGCCGGATATCTTTACCGGGCTGGTAGGATAGAAGATGCCTTTTCCCATATTGAACACGCTCTTAAACTGGATTTTGAAAAGCATGATGAACTTTTGGAATACATTCCTGAGCTAATCGATGAGTCTAGATTTATTGAAATAATAGAGATTTATAAAAATACTAACGACTAATACCAAAAAAATGAAAATGGATATTCAGTTAAAATTTATCCCGAAAAGACCTGAAATGCCAAGGAATGAGGGAATAACAATGGTTATGGACAAAGGTCTGGGAATGCATGAAGCAGAAGATGTTGTAGAAACTGCCGGACACCTTATTGACTTTCTGAAGCTTGGATTTGGCACTTCTTATGTAAACCAGAACGTCAAAAAGAAAATTTCCCTGTATCAAAAAAACGGCATTAAAGTTTATCCTGGCGGGACGCTCTTTGAAGCTTTCTGTATTCGTGACCAGTTTGATGATTACCGCCGGTTCATTGAAATACTTGGTTTTGATGCCGTTGAAATTTCAGATGGTTCCATGACCATGGCGCATGATAAAAAGTGCGAGTATATCAATATTTTATCTCGCGATTATACCGTAGTATCTGAAGTCGGATCAAAGATAGCCGGCCTTGAAATTCCCATCCCACAGTGGATCAGTCAAATGAAATTGGAACTGGAAGCCGGATCCTTTAAAACCATTGCTGAGGCCAGGGAAAGCGGGACCGTTGGTATTTACGACCTAAACGGAAAAGCAAACTTTGAACTTATCAGTGAGATGTCAAAACAACTTCCGTTTGAAAATATTATTTGGGAAGCACCCCAAAAACTACAGCAAGCTTGGTTTATTGAGCATTTTGGTGCCAACGTGAATTTGGGAAATATTGCCCCAGTTGAAATCATTCCGCTGGAGACTTTAAGACTTGGATTACGTGGCGACACTTTCATGCATTTTTTACCTGAAGAGCTCAGACAATAATTTGCTAGTTAGTTTCAAAAGTATTTATTAATCAACTGTTTACTTATGGAGACAAATCCATTTCAGTCACTTTTTAAACGTCAGCAAAAGTTTTTTATGACGGGCCGGACTTTGGATTTTGCTTTCCGGAAGAACATGTTGCGAAAACTTAAGGCAACCATCCTTGAACACGAAAATGATTTCTATGATGTGTTGTTTCAGGATTTGCATAAATCTCAGTTCGAATCGTATGCCACGGAAATAGGGTTTGTGCTGGACGAACTTAGTTTTAATCTGAAAAAACTAAAAAAATGGATGAGACCCAAAAAGGTTTCATCCGGAATTGTAAGTTTTCCTTCTCGTAGCCGAATTACCCATGAACCTCTGGGAATCGTGTTGATCATTGCCCCGTGGAACTATCCTTTTCAGCTGTTGATAGCACCTCTTATTGGTGCCATTGCTGCCGGGAATACAGTAATCCTGAAGCCATCTGAGATTTCAGAACATACGGCACTTGCTTTGGAAAAAATACTCAATGCAGCATTTGATGAAGAGTACATTCGCGTGGTAACGGGAGGTTCAGATGTTTCGCAACAACTTTTAACACTGGATTTTAATCACATCTTTTTCACGGGAAGCCCACGGGTTGGACGGCTGATTATGCAGGCTGCTGCCAAAAAACTGATTCCGGTTACACTGGAATTGGGCGGCAAAAGCCCTTGCATTGTAAATGATGATGTGAATGTGAAACTGGCTGCCAGAAGAATCGCCTGGGGAAAATTTCTGAACGCAGGACAAACTTGCATTGCTCCTGATTATCTGCTGGTTCACGAAAATATTAAAGAAGCGCTCGTTAAGGAAATAGAGAACGCCGTTCACCAGTTTTATGGTGAAAAGATAAAAGAGAGTTCCGATTATCCGAGGATCATTTCACGGGCTAACCTGGAACGCCTTGCCACACTGATTGATGGTGTGAAAATTATTTCAGGTGGAAGCTATGATATAACTGAAAAGTATTTTGAGCCGACCGTTGTAGATGATGTGGATTTTGAAAAGCCGGTCATGCAGCAGGAAATTTTCGGGCCTGTTTTACCGGTTATTACTTTTAAAGAGCTTGATGAAGCTATCCGTTTGGTGAACAGCCGGCCAAGGCCTTTGGCATTGTATGTATTCTCCAATCATAAAAATTTTCAAGACAAAATTATTGCCGGAATTCCTGCTGGTGGTGTTACCGTTAACGATACCCTGATGCATATTGCTAACAACAAATTGCCATTTGGAGGTATCGGAAACAGTGGCATTGGAAAATATCACGGATTCGAAAGCTTTAAAACTTTTTCAAATATTAAACCAGTTGTTTACCGTGGCCGGTGGCTTGATGTTCCAATACGATATGCACCTTACGGATCAAAATTAAAAATCATTAAATATTTAATGCATTAGGCGGATTATACTTTCTTCAAATTATGAACGAAAAATAATCGAAATTTAAACCATGAAAAAATATATTATACATATTATCCAGGGAGTTGCCGTAGGGGTTGCCAACATCATCCCTGGTGTTTCAGGAGGAACTATTGCCCTGATCATCGGGATTTTTGAAAGACTGATAGACGCCATAAAATCTTTCAACATTACGGCGCTTCGGTTGTTGTTTAAGGGAGAGTGGAAGGCCTTTACCGAAAAAACAGATTTGTATTTCCTGTTGTCCCTTTTTGCGGGAATGGGTATCGCAATAATTTCCCTTGCCCGGCTTTTTGATTTTCTTTTTAAAAATTACCCGGTTTATATTTGGTCATATTTTTTCGGGCTGGTACTGGCCAGCATTTATTTTGTTGGAAAAACCATTCCACGTTGGCGATTCAGTGTCGTTGTATTTTTAATTCTGGGAACGGCCATAGCCGTTCTAGTGACTTTAATTAATCCTGCCACTGAGAATGCCCATTCTGGATACTTATTCATAGCCGGGGTTATCGCAATTTGTAGCATGATCCTTCCGGGATTATCAGGTTCGTTTGTTCTTATTTTACTCGGTGATTATCAGTTGGTAGCGATACATGCCATTAACACGCTTGATTTTGCAATTCTTGTTCCGTTTGCACTGGGAGCCATCGTTGGTTTAATTGCATTTTCACACCTTTTATCCTGGGTACTGAAGAAATATAAAGATCAAACCATTGCCATGCTTACGGGTTTTATTCTCGGATCAATGAATGTTCTTTGGCCTTGGAAAACCGCTGAGTATTTAACAAATTCGTCCGATCAGTTTGTCTTCAAACACGGACATAAGGTAGTTACGCATTTTGCAAGCACTTTACCGGCTCATCTTGGCACAGAAGTTTGGTGGGCTGTTATTATAATGATAATAGGTATTTTATCATTAACAGGCGTTGAGTTGCTGGCAGGGGAAAAATAAAAAGATGAAGGTGTCGATTAATTAATTAAATTGAATCTGATAATTATAGTCCCCATTTATTGAGAATCATAGAGATGTGGTTGTCTTAAAAAAATGTATTTTTGTTTAGTTTAAGCCATCAACTAGTATAGACAACATTATGGAACTGTATGGTCTTTTAGGAAAAACATTGAAGCATTCTTTTTCAGGAGAATATTTTGGGAAAAAGTTTGAAAAAGAAGGCGTTGATGCTGAATATCGCTTGTTTGAGTTCGACGATGTCCCTGACCTGCATGCTTTTGTAAAAGAGCACTCATCACTGAAAGGATTGAATGTTACTATACCTTTTAAAAGAAAAGTAATCCCCCAACTCGACAATGTGAGCAACATTGTGAAGATGACTGGAAGTGTTAATGTTATTAAAGTCAATCGTAAAAATGGAGATGTTAAATTGACCGGCTTTAACACAGATGTTCGTGGGTTTGAGAGAAGCCTTGAACCATTGATACGAAAGAGGAATAACTTACGGGCTTTGATTCTGGGTACCGGAGGTGCTGCCCATTCGGTGGCTTTCGTGTTAAGGAAAATGGGAATATATTTCTATTTTGTTACAAGGTTGCCCAATAAGGTTGAAATGATAGGTTATTCCTATGTAACACCTAAGATCATTCAAGAATATCAACTGATAGTCAATACATCTCCTTTAGGCATGTTCCCCGATACAGTCTCATGCCCGGATATTCCTTATGAAAGTTTGGGGCCCGAACATATTCTGTTTGATTTAATTTATAATCCGCCCGAAACATCTTTCTTAAAGAAAGGAAGAGAAAGTGGCGCGATTGTCAAAAATGGACAGAAAATGCTTGAAATTCAGGCTGAAGAGTCATGGAAAATTTGGAAAAATAAATCAGGTTTTTTATTATGAAAGTTATAATTTCCGGATACGGTAAAATGGGGAAAACCATAGAAACCATTTGCCGTGAGCGAGGCCATGAAATCGTCGCTGCTCTGGATGGTGAGAAAGATTGGGAAAAAATAAAAGATTGTTCCCCCGATGATACGGTTGTCATCGATTTCTCGGTACCAGGTGTGGTGATTGAAAATTTAATAAGAAGCTTTCACCTTGGTTTGAATGTTGTTACCGGAACAACAGGATGGTACGACAGATTGGAAGAAGTGAAATCGGTTTGCTTAAAGGGGGATGCAGCTTTGTTGTATTCCCCAAATTTTAGTCTTGGTGTAAATGTGTTGTTTTATGTGAATAAAGTTCTTGCCGGTATTATGTCAAAGATTGAAGGATATCATGGCAAGATCAATGAAACACATCACATTCACAAACTGGATGCCCCCAGCGGAACTGCACTACGTTTGGTTGAAGATATTTTGAACGAAAACAAAACGCTTTCCCGTTGGATCGATCATGAGAGTAACAATGATGGCGAATTCCCCGTCTTGTCATTCCGCGAAGGAGAATTCCCCGGAATTCATGAAATCGTCTATGAGTCGGAAGCTGATCTTTTGACGCTGAAACACGAAGCAAAAAACAGAAAAGGATTTGCGCTTGGAGCTGTTCTCGCAGCTGAATTTCTGAATGGAAAACATGGAGTGTTTACCATGGAAGATTATCTCAAGACTCTTGGAATAAATTTATAAGGAAGCATCTTTCAGCAAAAATTTAAGCCAGATACTCCTGCAGATATGGGAACGCTCTTTTAATATAATTTAACGACTTTAAAATATAGAATTTGCTAATTTGCAAAGCTTTAAAAAAATAACCAGATGATTGAATTACTGATCTTTTTACCTTTCTCATTTACCGTTCCTGCGATTTTTATGTGGGCTCAGTTTAGAAGTGCCGGACGGAAATCGTGGGAGACCCTGATCCCTTTCTATAACCTGTATGTTTTTCTGAATATTATTAAAAAACCCTGGTGGTGGTATCTGTTGTTGCTCTTCCCGTTCATCAATGTTTTTATGTACATGTTGATGCTGGTTGAGATGGCAAAATGTTTTGGAAAATTCGGACTGGGAGAACAGTTTCTTGCTGTGGTATTCCCGTTCATTTACTTCCCTTATTTGGCCACCCATCCTGAAGATAAATTTTTAGATCCGGCAACTCGCGTTGAACCTCTGAAAAGTACTACCCGGGAATGGACCGATTCAATTGTTTTTGCAGTTGTCGCTGCGATAATCATTCGTACTTTTTTAATAGAATTATATACTATTCCTACTTCATCAATGGAAAAATCATTGCTGGTGGGTGATTATCTTTTTGTGAGCAAAATTGCTTACGGGCCTAAGATTCCAAATACACCGTTGTCTATACCGTTTATGCATAATACCATTCTGTTTACAAAAACCGTAAGTTCTTATCTAGACTGGATTGAATTCCCTTACCTTAGGCTCCCAGGGTTGGAAACGGTTCACCGAAATGATGCTGTGGTTTTTAATTACCCTGAAGGGGATACGGTTTCTACAAAGTTCCAAAGCAATATTAGTTATTACAGCCTGGTAAGGCAATACGGACGCAAAAGAGTCTGGAACGATAAAGAAGATTTTGGAAATATTATCTATAGGCCTGTTGACAAAGAAGAAGACTTTGTAAAAAGATGTATCGGCCTTCCGGGAGATTCGTTGCAGATCATTAACAGAAAGGTGTTTATTAACGGTAAACAAAATATTGATCCCGGGAAAAAAGAATTCGAATATTATGTGGTTACTAATGGCGAATCAATTAATCCGCTGGTTTTGCAGAAACTGAACGTTACCGAAGGTGGTGCCACGAATGTCCCGGGACGTTTTATTTATATGCTTACCGATGCAGCACGCGATTATATAGCCAAACTTCCCATCGTAAAAAAAGTGGTTGTATTTAATACGCCTGCCGGCGAAGCTGATCCTGAACTTTTCCCGCATGATACAACAGATTATAAATGGAATCGTGACAATTACGGGCCTATTTATATCCCGAGAAAAGGGGCAACTATTGCGTTGAATATGAAAATTCTTCCAATATATCAAAGGGTTATCAGGGTTTATGAACATAACGACCTACAGGTAAAAAACGGAAATATCTTTATAAACGGAAAGTCTGCTGACCATTATACCTTTAAATTGAATTATTACTGGATGATGGGCGATAATCGTGATAATTCTGCTGATTCACGTTACTGGGGTTTCGTTCCCGAAAATCACATCGTAGGCAAAGCAGCATTTATCTTAATTTCGTTAGACAAAAACCGTTCCTGGTTTAATGGTAAGTTCCGCTGGAATAGACTGATGACATTGGTGAAGTAGAGATGTTTGAAGTCGGGAGACCGAAGCCAGGAAGCCAAATTCTGATGTAGATTTGATTCAACTGGAAATGGAACACTCCAAAAAGCTCGTCCCAATTGCGAAGCCGTGGAAAAATTCCTATCGAAATACACTAACAAAAATAATCTGATAAAAATAAAGCTTTAACCCACATTGCATACGATTTTCAATAGATCAAAAAATATCTGTTGATAAC
>CAZPPK010000134.1:0-8380 GCA_964588415.1 uncultured Lentimicrobiaceae bacterium | reverse complement strand
TGGCCCACTATTGGCTTTCTGTGAGGAAAATCTTATACCGAGCTCAGGTTAATAGTAAGTTCATTCGTTTAATCTTAAATCACCAGTTACCTTTATCAAACTTCAAAATTACAATTCATCAGAAAACAAAATGATAAACAATCTGCTCATGATAAGTTTCTCCCGGGCGAAGCACTGCATTCGGGAAATTTGGTTTATTGGGCGCGTCCGGTATATTTTGAGCTTCCAAAGCCACGCCAGAAAATTTTACCAAAGGTTTTCTGGACTTTTCTATCTGACTTCCATCAAAATGATTCCCGGTATAAATCTGCAAGGCTGGTTGAGTTGTAAAGACCTCAACTGCCCTACCCGATTCGGATTCTGTAAGCACGCAGGCTTTTGTCAACGCTTTGTTTTTTCTATTGATCACCCATGTATGATCCAGGCCTCCTTTCATTATAATTTGAGGAAAATTGCTTTTGGCAATATCACCCAGTATGGCAGGATGACTGAAATCCAAATCAGTGCCTTTGACCTTTTGAATTTCACCGGTCGGGACACCTGATTCATCTGTAGGGGCGTAATGATCTGCAAAAATCTGAAGCTGATGATTCAACACAACATCATTTCCAGCGCCATTCAGATTAAAATAGGGATGGCTGGTCAGGTTGATAACGGTAGTTTTATCAGTGCGAGCTTTTAAGTCAATCAACAACTCATTCCTGTCGTTCAGCGCATAAATTACATCTGTCTCCAGATTTCCGGGATAGCCTTCATCTCCGTCAGGGCTAAAAAATTTTAACCGGAAAGCACTCTCATATCCTTCCAAAGAAAAAGGTTCAACCTTCCATTCTTTGACATTAAAACCCTGATATCCACCATGAATATGATTGGAAAAATCATTTTTAGATAACCCAAATGTTTTTCCGTCCAGGGAAACTTTTGCATTTCCGATCCGGTTTGCAAAACGTCCGCAAAGGGCGCCCATAAATGCGTCGCCCGGCAATTCGCCACAACCCAATACAATATCAAGTTTCCGGGATTTATCCGGTACTTTTACTGAATAAATTCTCCCTCCAAGGGATAAGAATTCGACTTCGACTCCGTTATTATTTTCAAGCCGGAATCGCTCCATATCTTTTAAAAGAACTCCCATTATCAAATTAAAATGTTGACAAACAAAATATTAAACCTTTTACTCTACCAGAATAAAGCACAACCGGTATAATCATAATATCAAAAAAGGGACGGCCTTCAGTTTCAGAGTTCCGAAAATATCATTTACAAAACGAGAAGTCCAAAACTCTTGCGGAAACTTCAAACAACTTTATTAGGAAGTCCGTCTCACTCCAAGTTTTCTGAGAGGAACACCGTTTTCAAGATTTTTCTCCAACTCTTCTAACGGAATATCTTTTGTTTCCGGCGTAATAAAGCCTACAATCAGAAAACCGATTAGGTTGAACAAGCCAAACATCCAAAATGTGCCTCCTACGCCCAAATGTGCAAACCATGTCAAGGTATAACTTCCAATGATCGTATTGCTAATCCAGTTGGTGGCAGTAGTTATCGTTATACCGAAATCTCTTCCTTTTAATGGGAAAATTTCTGAACAAAGAATCCAGACGATAGGTCCCAGTGAAACAGCAAAACCGAAAATAAACAGCAAAGAAAATATCAGGGTTAGCCACTGTTCAACAGAAGTCATTCCACTACCTGGGGGATTTATTCTGAAAAGATATCCCACAACAGCACATGAAACGACTAAGATGGTAAGCCCAGAATAAAGAATCGGCTTTCTTCCCAGTTTATCGACATATTTAATGGCGATAAGCGTAGTAAGCATATTCACTAAACCGATAACTATAGTGGCAATAGCAGGATTACTGAGACCTGCAGCCTTAAAAACCTGCCCGGAATAATACATAAAAGCATTCATTCCTGAAAATTGCTGTAATGCTTGCAGTAAAATACCCAAAATAATAACTTTTCTAAAAAAAGATTTGGATAACAGTTTCCAACCACCACCTTTAACTTTAACAGTTTCTTTAATTTCATTTAATTCGAACTCCACATCTTCATCAGATGTTCTGATTCTTTGCAGTACTTTTTCCGCATCGTCTGGCCTTCCCGCAAGAACAAGCCATCTCGGGCTTTCAGGAAGAAAAAGGACCCCTACAAACATTATCAGTGCCGGAATAGCTATTACAGACATCATTAATCTCCATGATCCGAAATGAATCAGCGCCGCGTTTGACAAAAACATTGCCAAAATACCTATTGTAATCATCAATTGATACATGGCTATAAGCCTGCCTCTTATTTTAAAAGGTGCAATTTCAGACAAATAAAGCGGGGCAACAAAAGAAGCAATACCCACGGCCAGCCCAATAATAAAACGGGCAACAAGAAGAACTGTATAGGAAGGGGCGAAAACTCCTAAAAATGTAAAAAGGGCAAAAATTAGTGATGCAAGAAGCAGCACTTTTTTCCTTCCATATCGTCGGGATAACCATCCACTGAATACTGCACCAATAGCAGCTCCGAATAATAATACTCCCGCAATATTTTCGGATTGAGAAGTCGTTAATCCAAAATCTTTTACGATGAGTTCCAGAGAACCATTAACATAGGCGATGTCAAGACCAAACAGCAAGCCTGCAAGTGCTGCTATAAAACTTACCTTGGTCACAACAGCATTCGCTCCCCCTGTGGTTGATAATTTTTTCATCTTGCTTCCTTTTTTATTTGAGTTAAATTTAATTATTTGAATGATAATCCAATTGCTGGTTCTATTGGAACCGTTCGTGTCCCGTCATCAATTGTTACCCTGATGATCTCAGGAGATTCACCTTGCGGTGTTTTGTAATTTTCCAATATTGTTTTTTCAAATTGTGCAATGGCGCTTTTCTTAACAAGATTGATTGTGCAACCGCCGAAGCCGCCGCCCATCATTCTCGCTCCAAGTACACCATCCACACTTTTGGCTATTTCCACAAGATTATCAAGCTCTATACAACTTACTTCGTAATCATTCTTCAATCCTTCATGTGAAGCATACATGAGTTTTCCAAATTCTTCAAAATCGCCATGTGCTAATGCCTCACAAGATTTTTCAACGCGCACATTTTCTTCAATAACATAAGCACAGCGGTTGTAAATTACAGTATCGAAATCATCTTTATGAGAATATATCATATCTAAAGATACGTCCCTCAAAGAATTGATATCCAGGTTTTCCTTTTGTAACAACGATACACCAGCTTCGCACTCCTGTCTGCGCTTATTATATTCGGATACAGCGAGCGAATGTTTTACTCCTGTGTTCACAAGAATTAATATCTGATCTTCCATTTCAAACGGGAAAAGCTCATAATCAAGGCTCCTACAATCGAGTTTAATAACCTGATTTCGTTTACAATGCATTACAGCAAATTGATCCATAATACCACATTGTACGCCGGCATACTCATGCTCTGCTTTTTGGGAGAATTTTACCAAATCATAAGTTAAAAATCCGTAGCGTTCTATGTTGTTGATGGCAAACGCCAGCCCTGTTTCCAGCGAGGCCGAAGACGACATCCCCGCTCCCATTGGCAAATCTCCGCCAAACACGCAATCAAAACCATGAACAGTTTTCCCAGCTTTGGGAAACTGCGCAATAACGCCCAGCAGATAGTTTGCCCATCTCTTTTCACATTTACTGAAATCATCAACGGAAGTTTCGTAATAATCGTTTAAATTAAAACTATAAAATCTGAACTTGTTAATCTCATTGGGAGCGACAGCAAAATAGCTTCCCAAATCAACAGCGGCGGGCAAAACAAATCCGTCATTATAATCCGTATGTTCGCCGATAAGGTTTACCCTTCCGGGAGATTTAACCAACAAAGTGGCTTTACCAAATTTTTCTTCAAAAACTTGATTAATCTTTTCTATCATTTTCCTTCATCAATTTTGTTGGTTACTTTTTTCATTCCAAGTTCATCTGCACCAATTATAACCCGCTTTGCGGACGGCTCTTTTTGCAAAACAGTGGAAGAAAATCCAGCTTGACACTTCCTCCTATAGAAAAAAGAAATAGGACAATAAAAAGAGAAATCCATAAATTCTTCATTTATTAAATATTTCGATGTTGCTTGCTGAACCAGCTCAGATGTTGATGATCCGGTCGGTGAAATCCCATTCCTTTTTATCCTTGAAACGATAGTAGTAAGCTCCTTTTTTCGACTCCGAGCTGTACTTTGTATTCAAACGCACTGTGGCATTCAGTGAAAGAATCTTTTTCCTGAAATTACCTGGGTCAAACTCTTTCATAAAAATGGAATTGTATAACTGACGTAATTGGGTCAGCGTAAATTCATCCGGCAACAGGTCACGCCCGACCAAATCTCGGCTGGCTTTCTTTCGGAGTTTCTCCAATGCCTGTCGCACCATTTCATTATGATCAAAAATTAATTCAGGAAGCTTCGCCACCGGCCACCATTTTGCTCCGAATTCATCAACAAGTTGATGATTATGAGTCTGAATATCTATTAATACATAAAATACCAGGCTGATCACCCTTCCACCCGGATCACGATCAGGCTTGGAAAAAACCGAAACCTGTTCCATAAAAATATCTTTCAGCCCTGTTATGTTCGTCAAAACGCGATACGCAGCATCTTCACCAGATTCATTGGGATTTACCCATCCGCCCACCAAAGACCACTTTCCCTTTTCCGGTTCAATAATTCTTTTAAAAAGAAGCAGTTTAAGCTGTCCCTTTTCATATCCAAATACAACATTATCAATGGATACTAAATGTTTTTCCGGAAGTTCGTAAATTGTAGGCATGCTGTTTTTTAACAAAAGTAATAATTACTTTTATAAAACAAAGGAAAAAGCACAAATTGCTCCATTAAATATAAAACAATTCACAAAAAAGCACAAATGGTTTTAAAAAATGAGTCAAGCCATCAAAATTATGATTGTATCTACTTTTAGTAATGAATTTTCAGTTTATCAAAAACCGTATTACTGTCCATCAACTGCAGCGATTTTTTAATTGCAGCATCTGACGGTGAAATCACTGCGAAATAAGCATTCTCATCATAAAGATCACGGGCAATAAGGGCCTTGATCTGAAGTTTGATAAAACCAATGTTGGGGTTCAATTCTTTTGGATTTATTTCCACCTTTGCCTTTTTTGCGTCATTCAGGAACTCGCTGAAGGATGTTTTGGAAATAGAAAACCGGTTTAGAAAAAGTTTGAAATGGGGGAATTTCTTATGAAGCTTCTGCCTGTTTTTGTTAAGATAATCGTTAACGAACGTGTTAAAGACACCCTTCGTTACGAAAGCAGCATACAAAGCATCAAAACGTGTTGAATCCCAGGGAATAAAAACATCAGGCATAATGCCTCCCCCGCCGTAAACAATCCGTCCGTTCCTGGTATGGAATTTTAAAGAATCCGGAAAGTGAATGCTATCCGGATGAATCAGCTCTCCATGTTTCATTCGCTCCTGCAAGTCATAATAATAAGCATCAACACCCTTGTTGTAAGGCTTTTGTATCCACCTTCCCGAAGGCGTAAAATAGCGGGCGATGGTGAGCCGGACAACAGATCCATCCGGCAGGAAAAAAGGTCTCTGCACTAAACCTTTTCCAAAAGAGCGCCTTCCAACAAGTAGCGCCCTGTCCCAGTACTGTAAAGCTCCAGAAACAATTTCACTGGCAGAAGCCGAGCCCTCATCAATCAAAACAATCAGCTTGCCTTTTCTGAAGTCACCTTTTCCACCCGCATACAATTCCTGTTTGGGGCTATGGATACCTTTCGTATAAACAATGAGTTGACCCTGAGTCAAAAATTCACTTGCAATTTGTTGTGCCGTTTCAAGATAGCCGCCCGGATTTCCTCTTAAATCAAAGATCAGGTTCTTAAGGCCTTGTTTTTTCAAACTGTCAAACGCCTTGTCAAAGTCTTGCTTCGAAGTTCCCGCAAAACGTCCCAACCTGATATATCCGGTATGCTTATTTAGCATAATTGTGGCGTCCAGGCTTTTAAGCGGAATCTTATCGCGTGTGATGGTAAAATGAATCAGATGGCTTACTCCGTTACGGTAAATTCCAACGTCAACTTTTGTTCCCCGTTTTCCTCTAAGGTGATTCATCACCCATTCATTGTCAATCTTCGGCCCAAAAGCATCTTTTCCATTAACTGTGATAATTTTATCTCCGGCCATAATGCCTACTTTACCCGAAGGCCCCCCGTGAACAGGAGCAATCACCAAAATGGTATCTTTAAACATCTGAAAAGTGATCCCGATACCATCAAAACTACCTTCCAGGGACTCTTCAGACTGTTTCACATCTTTTTCCGGAATATAGGTGGAATGTGGGTCCAAATCCCTGAGGGTTGCCACAATGGCATTGTCTACGAGCCCTGGCATGTTAAGTGTGTCTACATAATAATTGTTAATCAAATACAATAGAGTGGAAAACTTACTGGTGGTGGTATTTGGATCCATCCTTTCCACTTTGTTTTGGGCGTTTAGATTTGCTGAAATCAGTAAAACACCTATCATTATCCCAAAAACTGAATATTTCCTTACTTTCATGAAATTCTTATAAATGCAAATTATACTATCGAAAGATTTTTGTTATCCATTCCTGAAATCTCAGGGCAATGGATTTAAGGATTCATTCAAAAAAATCAGTCATCAAACAATTTATCAAAAGTACGTAATTAGCTTCAACAAAATAAGAGCTGGTTTCAGGCCGGGGCTTATATTTTTTTACATTTGTCCGTTAATTTCACTGATTTAATAAAAATCCTATGAAAAAAATTTTGTTGATGTCTTTACTTTTGTTTTCGACATCAGGTATTCTCTTTGCAAAAAAAACAGAAAAGGTTAACAAACCATCTAAAGAAATTCGCCAGGTTATCCTAATCAAATTTAAAGACAGCGTTACGGCTAAGGACAAAGCAACTATTAATGATCTCGTCAGGATATTGAAAAAAAAGTCAAGAACCGTGCAAAAATTGGATTGGGGTAAACCATTGGAAGTTATAGGCAACGATGCAAACACCTATGACTTTTGCCTGACTTTTAAATTCAAGAGTGACACGAATTATGAAATTTTCCAGCAAAACCCACTGCGAATGGAATTTATGGGTAAACTAATTCCCATGACTGAAAATATTGTAACCTATACGTATCGTGTTAACGAATAGCAAACCTAAATCATACTTAATATAAAACATTGATAAAAAGTATCAGACGTATTGTTTTTGTTTGCATATTAATTTTGCTCTCCGGCAGGGTGCTGATGGCCCAGAATAGTGCTTTTAGTACTTATTCACCATTATGCGACACTTGCAATCACCATCTGGACCTTCGATTTGAAGGATCATCTTTCTTTCAAAACAATGAATACTTTGATCATTTTGCCATGGGGTTAACCGGTATCGGGTTTTACGTTCAACCCACGCTGGAGTATTATTTCATGCCCAATTTGCGGGTTAATGCCGGAGTTTTTGCTTTAAAATATTCCGGGTTGGATCATTTTAGCCAGGTTATTCCTATTTTTTCAATGCAATATCAGGCCACAAAATCGCTGGAAATTGTTTTTGGGAATATTTTCGGAACGCTAAATCACAATCTGGAACAGCCTCTATTTCGGTACGACCGATTTTATACCAACCATGTAGAGTACGGAATGCAATTTCTGCTACACACCAAAAATATAAAATCGGATCTTTGGCTTCACTGGGAACATTTTATCGTTCAGGGAGATACTGCACCAGAAAGGCTTGATGTGGGGAATAATACACTGATTCATTTATGCTCTCACAAAAATCTTAGCGTAAACCTTCCAGTGCAGTGGCTTTTTTCTCACAGGGGCGGACAAATGGAGCCGGGACCACATTATGTAGCAACACTTTTTAACGGTTTAACCGGCTTAAAATTCAAATATGATCTAAATTCATTCTCAAGTTTGCAGTTCCAGCCGCTCATGGCATTTTATTATGGTTTGCATTACCCTGGACCGGGATTCCCGGGACATCCACTTTTCAAAAACGGATATGGGATTTACCCAAAACTTCTTTATACTTACCATCATCTCAACATAATGACTGCTTATTGGTATGGAAACAGATTTATTGCCCCCAAAGGAGAATATCTTTTTCAATCCGTTTCCGAGATCAATCCAGATTATTCTGAAGCCATCCGAAAATTATGGGTATCAAAGGTATGGTACAACAAAACCATTGGGAAATATCTGAATCTTGAAGTCCGTCTATCCACATACTACGACCTTAACCACAGAAATCTGGATTATTCTTATGCATTTTATATGCTGATCAACCAGGACTTTTTTTTGGCAAAGTACAGACATTGATTCACTCAATTTTAGTATA
>CAZPPK010000133.1:0-8380 GCA_964588415.1 uncultured Lentimicrobiaceae bacterium | reverse complement strand
TTACAAAATACTTCAGAAGATTTTTCCCACGATATGCATCCCTAAAAAGCATTACTCCGAACCCGCGACCAAAATAGGTGGTGTCCAATAAAATAACCACTTCCCCGGGCTCTTTGTAATAAAAACCTATACGGAATTTGTCCACTTGTCGTTGGATGGTTTTAAGGCTACAATTAAAAGTTTGCGAAAGCTGTAAATAGGTCTGTTTACCTTCAGTATATAGTCGCCAAACCTCTTCCGGATTTATCTGTTTTTTGTTCGAAAATTGCTTGCCACAGGTTAGACATTTATATCGCTGATAGCCTTTATATCTCCCGTTCTTTTTGACATTTTTTGAACCACAGTAAAAGCAAATTTTTGTCTCATAACTTTAAAATGCTGTAAAAATACTATTATCAGTCAGATACAACGATTTTAGCCTTAATTTTGTCCATTAAGCCGAATTTTTAAATAAATCTCCTGAGCCGTTTCGTCATTATAAGTATGTGATGTTTTAATCCGGCTTTTAATCATATCCATCCACATATCGCCGTCAGAAATAAGATTTAAAGAGAACGCATTCCTTATGGCATCGCGGGAACCACCTATTTCTGAATTTCCTTGATATAATGCGTAATCTTTCATTACATTCCAAGCTCTCTCATAGGTATATTCAAAACGTTGAATAAGTCCTTCTTTTATAATTTCATCAAGAACTTCTTCAGCATTTCCACGTTCAATATCAATTTCTCTTTCGCCCAAATTATTTTTGATATAATTGATGGCCTCTGTAAGCTTTTTTAAGGCTTTATTATAATTAGAGAATCGCTGTTCCCACCAATATCCTTTTTACTTGTCATTATATCATGATTTAATTCAAATTATAAAAATATAGATTATCCTGATGCATAGGAAATTAAGACGGTTCCTTAACAAAGCTCACTTTCCATGTTCAAGTCTTCTATCACACAGGAATCTACAAAGACTTGTTCTAAGTTGCTAAAATACACCTATCAAATTTTCTTAACCGCAATGGTTTCTATTTCCACCATTACGCCCAATGGAAGGTCCTTCACTGCAAAAGCAGCTCTGGCCGGGGGATTCTGAATATAATATTTTCCGTAAATTTCATTCATGGCGGCAAAATTCGAAATATCGCTTAGCAGGCATGTAGATTTCACCACGTCTGAAAAGTAATATCCTGCATCATCCAAAATAGCATGGATGTTTTCCATAACCTGCCATGTTTGTTCCTTTATTCCACCTTCGACAATTATACCGGCTTCCGGGTCGATGGGAATTTGCCCGGATATAAACAGCATCCCGTTTGCTTCCACAGCCTGGCTGTAGGGTCCCACTGCAGCAGGTGCTTTTTTTGTGTAAATAATCTTTTTCATTGTTAATTCTTTCCTCAAAAGTATAAAATTTCCAAACCAATTTCAACAGAGAAAAAACATCTCTTTAAATGTTTTTGGTACCTGAAACGTCCTTTAACAAAGAAATTTACAACGGTCAGCCAAGCCTCACAGAAAGAAAATTGCTTACTTAGTTTCATATCTTTGCCAAGCAGAATCTGTGGCTTATGTCAATCTATCTCAGCAACGAAATTCACATTGGGAATCTTCGCCTTGGCGGACAGCAACCCCTCCGAATTCAAAGCATGACCAATACACCAACAATGGATACCAAAGCCACTGTTGAACAAGTGATCCGGTTAGCGGAAGCGGGAAGCGAGCTGGTACGGATTACTGCTGCCAACGTACGTGAAGCTAAAAATCTAGCCAATATTAAAAATGCTTTATTACAAAAAGGGATAACCATTCCGCTCATTGCAGATATTCATTTTAAACCCGAAGCTGCTGAAATCGCCGCTCAGATTGTTGAAAAAGTCCGCATTAATCCCGGAAATTATTCGGGCTCACACCATCATCAAAAAAAATATACAGAACAAGAATACCAGAATGAATTAGCACTTACCACTGAAAAATTGCTCCCTTTGCTTGAAATCTGTAAAAAAAATAATACAGCACTTAGGATCGGTATCAATCACGGATCTTTATCAGACCGTATTTTATTTCGCCACGGTGATACGCCTGAAGGAATGGTTGCAGCAGCCATAGAATTCACAGAAATCTGCCACGGAATAGTATTTGAAAAGCTTGTTATTTCTATGAAAGCAAGCCATGTTCCAACCATGATTGCCGCTAACCAATTAATGATACAACGCTTTCAGGAAGTCGGTTATCATTATCCCATTCATCTGGGAGTTACGGAAACCGGGAACGGTTTGGCCGCGCGCATTAAATCTGCAGCCGGGATTGGCAGCCTGCTCGCCGAAGGAATTGGGGACACCATCCGGGTTTCGCTGACCGAATCTCCCGAAAGGGAAATCACTTTTGCAAAAAAACTGGTATCGCTTTATGGCAGAAATCATAGTGCTTTAGCTAAACCGAAAATCAGTTTTTATACCAGTGCGAAATTGAAAAATAAAACTATTCCATTGGTCATTACTGAACCGAAAATCAATGCTTCCGATGGAACCCCATCTGATTTTGGACTTAAAAAAACTTCAGGCCAGATTCGTGTAGAAAAACGAATCATTAAACTTTCATACGATGGCATTCCAGATGATGAACTGATGATAAAAGCAGCGACAGACTTCACACGGCAGGTTTCCGGTCAGCAAGTTAGTGGAATCTGGTTAAGAAATGGAGTTTCAAGTACTTTGGAGCAACTGGCGGAATTTTCTTCACAGATACTTCAGGTAAACGGAATGCGTTATTTCAAAACAGAGTTTATTGCCTGTCCTTCATGCGGAAGAACACTTTTTGACATCGAATCAGTCCTTGAAAGAATAAAAACCCGGTTGGGAGAAAGGAAAGGACTTAAAATTGCTGTGATGGGCTGCATCGTAAACGGACCGGGAGAAATGGCAGGAGCCGATTACGGAATTGTGGGCACAAGCCGGGGAAAAGTAACACTTTATAAAGGCTCAGAACCGGTTTTGAAAAAGCTGCCTTTGGATGAAGTTTTAGCAGCACTGGTATCATTTATCGATAAGTAAGGAGTTTCAACGTTGAAACTAAAATTAATTCATGATACAAACAATATCTTGTTTCACAAGGAGTTTGTATTTTTGAACAAAATCAAAGTAACGTGGAATTATATTCAAAGAAAACGCGATGGAAGGTTATTTTAGCCATTTTAGGCATTCTGATCATTGCAGCGTCTTTGTTTTATACCAATCAGTTGGTGAACGAGTTTGCAAAAACCGAAAGAAAGAATGTAAAACTCTGGGCCAGAACAGTTCACCGCAAAGTGAGGCTTGTGAAATATACAGACCTTTTGTTCAAGCAATTGCGAGAGTCCGAAAAGCAAAAAGTGAAATTACTGGCAGATGTTTATAAAAGAGTATTCAGTAACAATAATTCACAGGATCTTAATTTTTATCTTAAAATATTAGATCAAAATGATAACATTCCCGTAATTCTGGTGAATCAGTCTGGAAAAATTACTGGCTCCCGAAACCTTTACCCCGGAGAAGATACTGCCAAATATTTCAAGGGAAAAATAAAAGAGTCTTTTTCTATCTATCCGCCGTTTACCATATCTGTTGTCAACATAAAAGTTTATTACAGAAACTCTTTGTTTTATAATCAGCTTCAAAATGTTTTCAACGATTTTGTTTCCACATTCATGACGGAAGTATCAGCTAATTCCGCCAGTGTTCCTGTCATCATTACTGACAGCACGCGACGACATATTCTGCAATTCGGAAACCTGAATGACGTGAAGATGAGCAATCCGGCTTATGCGGCAAGCACCCTGAAAGAGATGAAAGCACAGAATCCGCCCATTGAGATCAGCTTTTCTGATTTGGGAAATGTGTACATCTTTTATAAAAGTTCCGATCTACTTACCAGGATGAAATGGTTCCCGCTTATCCAGATACTGGTGGTCGGCTTTTTCCTGATGATCGCTTATTTACTTTTCAGCGCTTCGCGAAGGTCGGAACAAAACCAGGTTTGGGTGGGGATGGCCAAAGAAACGGCTCATCAAATTGGCACTCCATTGTCTTCCATTCTTGCCTGGGCAGAACTTTTAAAAATGGACAGAAACAATGTAGACCAGGCTTCAGTAGAGATTACCAAGGACGTAAAGCGCCTTGAAATGATTACAGAGCGGTTTTCTAAAATCGGTTCTACACCAAATCTGGAAGAAGATAATCTTTCACGAATCATCTATGAAACAATCGATTATCTGAAACCCCGTACACCCAGTAAAGTCAATTATGATCTGACTTTCTCTAAAGAAAAAGAAATAATCATTCCGGTAAACGTTTCGCTTTTCAGTTGGGTCTTGGAAAACCTGTGTAAAAATTCCATCGATGCCATGAGCGGCAAAGGCACCATCACCATTGATCTTCAGGAAGAAAGTAAACAGGTTGTTGTTGATGTTACCGATAACGGAAAAGGTATTTCGCTCTCAGGGCAAAAATCGGTTTTCCATCCCGGTTACACCAGCAAAAAACGGGGATGGGGCCTTGGTCTCACGCTGGCCAAAAGAATTATCCAGGAATACCATAAGGGAAAAATTTTCATTAAGAATACTTCTCCCAAAGGAACCACGTTTCGAATTATCCTTAAAAAAAACAGTTAATTTCATTTATGTCAGGAATTTATATTCACATTCCTTTTTGTAAAAAAAAATGCCACTATTGCAATTTCTATGCACTGGCCTCCCAAAAATACAGGAACGATTTTGTGCCCGCTTTAATTAAAGAAATTGAGCTGCGAAATGATTATTTGTCTGACCGCAATATTAACACGATCTATTTTGGCGGGGGCACGCCATCGGTTTTAAATCCTGATGAAATTAACCCGGTTCTCAACAAGATTAAAGAACTGTATGAAGTAAATCCCAACGTAGAAATTACACTGGAAGCCAATCCAGATGATCTTTCGATTGATTACCTGAAAAGCCTGAAAAGTGAAACGCCGGTAAACCGCCTGAGTGTTGGTATTCAAAGCTTTTTTGATGATGATTTGACCTATCTGAATCGCGTTCATAATGGTGCAAACGCCCGACATGCCATTGAAAATACAAAGAAAGCGGGGTTTAATAACATGAGCGTGGATCTCATTTACGGAATCCCGACCTTATCAGACGAAAAATGGAAAAAGAACCTGAACATCTTTTTCAGCTATGAAATTCCTCATTTATCTTCCTATGCCCTGACCGTGGAACCAAAAACAGCACTGCAGGTTCTAATCGATCAAAAGAAAATACTGAACACCAGCGAAGATGAAACGGTATCTCATTTTGATATCTTGTTAGAGAAAACCAAACAAAACGGATTCATTCATTACGAAATTTCAAATTTTGCCCTGCCGGGATTTTATTCCAAACACAATTCCATTTACTGGCTGGGTGACCACTATCTTGGAGTCGGGCCGTCGGCGCATTCTTTTAACGGTGTATCACGCCAGTGGAATGTAAAAAATATGAAACAATACATCGAATCGACAAGTATCGAACACATTGTGCTGGAAAAGGAAGTACTAACCGAAGATCAGCGTTTTAACGAGTACGTTATGACTTCGCTGCGCACTTCCTGGGGCTGTGATCTTGAACACATCCGGAACGGCTTTGGAGAAAAATATGTCCACCATTTTCTGAATGAAATTCAAAAACCCATTCATGAACAAAAAGTAGTAGCTCTTAAAAATGTCTTTACACTGACTGATGCCGGAAAGCTTTTTGCAGACGGAATTGCTTCTGATCTTTTTCTCTGACTTTCATTAAGAAATATTAACCCTTAAAAGCTTTTTTTGTGACCTGTTCTATGACTCAAATCGTTAACTTTGTATCATAAAAAATTCTGAATAAAATGGCAAAAATTACATTAAAAGGGAATCCCGTCAATACGTTGGGAGAACTACCCGAAAAAGGAACACAAACTCCTGATTTTGCTTTGGTTAAACAAGACCTCAGCGTAGCAAAATTATCAGATTTTAAAGGACAAAAAATCGTTTTAAATATTTTTCCAAGCTTAGATACTGCAACTTGTGCCGCATCGGTGCGCCATTTCAATGCTGCAGCTTCCAGATTGGATAACACGGTAGTTCTTTGTATTTCCAAGGATCTTCCTTTTGCACAGGCCCGTTTTTGTGGCGCCGAAGGACTGGACAAAGTAACTACCCTTTCTGATTTCAGAACAGGCAGTTTTGGAAAAGACTATCAGGTTGAAATTGTGGACGGCCCCTTGGCCGGATTAGAATCCAGGGCGGTAGTTATTCTAGATGAAGAAGGAAAAGTAATTTACACACAACAGGTTCCGGAAATTGTTGACGAACCTGATTATGAAACTGCTTTGGCCGCACTGAAGTAAAATAGATAGAAAATTACTTTCTGTTTAAACTAAAAGCCCCGGTAATTCATGAATTACCGGGGCTTATTTATTTTATCATCCAGAAACTGGATATCACTGTTCCACAAGTTTTCCTTTTACCTTTCGAACATTCCTATTAAAAATAAAAGAATTGTCTTTTTTAACTTTTAATTGGGCTGTAGCGCTTTTGGGTTCAACGTAATAAACCAGCGTATCATAAGACACTCTGCCGTAACCATCGCTCCAAACCAGTGCTGACAATTGGTAGTGATCGTTTTTATTAAGAACAAAATTAAGTGCCCTGTTTTTCCCTTTTTCAAAAGCTACACTCAACATGTGAGAATTATTTTTATCCATGACTCCTGGTGTATTTTTTGGAATGATGATCTCTTCGAAATATTGCCCGTTTTGATACTTGATTTTTCCACGTGCCAGTTTCGTTTCTTTGTAAGTTAAATTACGCTTGAGCACTATTTTTTTTGAATTATAAAATTGAACATTGCTTTCGTTAAGCTTATTTTTATACAAATTTATTCTCATTTCCTTTGTGAAATACTTGGTTGTAGAGCACGAACCTAACAAAAAAAACAAGAAAAACACAAAAAATACCCTTACAAAATTTTTCATAATTAAATGATTTTTAATTCTTTAGATATTTTAAGCATACGTTCAATTGGTATTAGTGCTTTTTCTATGGTTTCAGCATCTAAAGATATGGAAGGTGTTTCATTTTTCAAAGCAAAATACACTTTTTCCATAGTATTAAGTTTCATGTAAGGACAATCGTTACATGCACAGGTTTTATCTGAAGGAACCACATAGAATTTTTTGTCCGGAGAATCCAGATGCATTTGATGAAGAATGCCTGTTTCAGTGGCAACAATAAATTCTTTTGCATCATTTGTTTTGGTGAATTTTAATAATCCTGTTGTAGAACCTACATAATCTGCAATTTGAAGTATTTGTGCCTGACATTCGGGATGTGCCACAATTTTAGCTTTGGGATGTTCTTCTTTTAATTTGAGAATAGCTTCCGTAGTTAAAATGTTATGAACTTCACAGGTTCCTTCCCATAAAATCATATTTCTTCCGGTCATCTGATTTACATAACCACCCAAATTCCGGTCCGGCGCAAAAATTATTTTCTGATCTTTGGAAAAAGAATTAACAAGCTTAACCGCATTTCCTGAAGTGCATATCACATCAGAAACAGTTTTAATAGCAGCAGAGGTATTGATGTATGAAATAACAATATGATCCGGGTATTTATTTTTAAACGCAACAAAGTCGTCATAAGGGCATGTGTCGGCCAACGAACAACCTGCATCCAAATCGGGCAGTAACACTTTAGTATTAGGATTGAGTATTTTTGCTGTTTCGGCCATAAAATGTACGCCGGCAAAAAGAATAATATCTACATTGGCTTCGGCTGCTTTTTGCGAAAGTCCCAGACTGTCGCCAACATAATCGGCAATATCCTGGATTTCGCCAATCTGATAATAATGAGCCAGAATAAGCGCGTTTTTTTCTTTTTTAAGTTTTAATATTTTTTCTTTGAAATTCATTCTTTAGTTATTAAGACATTTCTTTATTACTAACAAATTTTAAAATTTTATTATATTATTAATATATGCTTGTTAGCATTGGTGAATAAAAAATTATCAAAAATTTGTATTTAAAATATTTTCTTTTTCATCAACAATTGTTACACACATTTTAACCAATCATTTACTTTTATTTCAATTAAATACAATATTAATGAACAACGGTTGAAAACTTAAAAGTTTCGTAAATTTAGTTATTCTTTACTCCAACAAATTGTTAGTGTACGTTTAATTCTTTGTGATAAAAAACCGTTTAAAAATGAAACTTCAATTTTTGTCATTTTGTCGGTTCATAAAGTTCGGTTTATGAAATTTTAGTTAACAAAAATACACACTTATTAACAACAAAAGTCTGATAACCTTCAAAAAATTGAAAGATAGTTATTTGTAAAATAAAACTTTTGGT
>CAZPPK010000132.1:0-8402 GCA_964588415.1 uncultured Lentimicrobiaceae bacterium | reverse complement strand
TATTTGGCTAAGGGGAAACCGTTTATTCAAAAATAATTTATATTTGTGAAAATCTGTTACTACTCAGCAGGTTTATATGTTGAAAATCAAATAGATACATTTTTGTTAATAATTTTTTCGATTTCATTAATTGATTGTATTTCAGATTGATACCAAAATATATCAAGTTAAAACGGAAAATTTTATAAAAATAAAAAAGAACTAACAAATTGAATATTAATAAATTAAACCTGCTGAGTAGTAACGAAAATCTACTAAAAGATCTCTTTGTTAAATTTATGTTAAAGTTTGTTGAAAGAAATATTTAAGAGAAAAAATACCTATTTTTGCTCACTGAAAAAATCAGAAATTCAAATAAGAATTAAAAGAAGATCATAATGTTTACTTTTAGCTGTACAGGTTGTTGTTGTAAACTCAGGCCCCACTTGAGAGACTGGTGTTGTTGCTAAAAGAGGAATACATTTAAAAATACAAACCCTCAATGAGCCATCGAGTCTCATTGAGGGTTTTTTTATTATCCAATTCAAATATTAAAATCATTCATCAAATTAAAAATCATGCAAAACATAAATAAACCTTTGGAGTTGATTGGTAAAACTTCACTGATAACCTTAAATAAATTAAGCCAGAATATCAATGCCATTATTATGGCTAAAGCCGAATTTAAAAATAACGGCGGCTCCGTAAAAGACCGGATTGCCAAGGCGATGATTGAAAAAGCGGAGAAAGAAGGCGCCTTAAAAGAAGGCGGAATTATTGTTGAGGCCACGAGTGGAAATACCGGAATTGGCCTGGCCTGGATAGGAAAGTCAAAGGGATATAAAGTGATATTGACCATGCCTGAATCCATGAGCCTGGAACGCAGGAACCTTCTGAAAGCTTACGGAGCAACTTTGGTTTTGACTCCTGCCGCTCAAGGCATGAGCGGAGCCATCGCAAAAGCTGAGGAAATTGCAAAAACTACGGAAAATGTGTTTATGCCTTCGCAGTTTGAAAACGTCGCCAATCCATTGGCACACTATAACACAACCGGCCCTGAGATATGGGAACAAACCGGTGGTCAAATAGATGTTTTTATTGCCGGAGTAGGAACGGGAGGAACCATATCTGGCGTTGGCAAATTCTTAAAAGAAAAGAATCCTGACATAAAGATCGTTGCAGTAGAACCTGAAAACTCGGCTGTTCTATCCGGTGAAGAAAAAGGGCCCCACAAAATCCAGGGTATCGGAGCAGGGTTCATCCCGAAAACGCTGGATACGAATATTTACGATGAAGTCATCAAAGTAAAAGACGACGACGCTATGCAGGCTGCAAGGAATGCAGCACTTACAGAAGGTTTATTGGTTGGTATTTCATCCGGAGCCAATATTTATGCTTCTCTGGAATATGCAAAAAGAAACACGCAGGAAAAGATTACCATTGTGACCGTTCTTTTCGATACCGGAGAGCGTTATTTAAGTTCTGAATTATTCAAATAATGTGATTATGTTTTTATCAATTATAAAAGCAGCATACGAGAAAGACCCTGCTTTGAAAAAGGGAATAAATTTCCTTGAAGTCTTTCTCTACCAGGGAGTATGGGCAATCTGGATACATAGAATTGCTCACTTCCTGTATGTTTTGAAAATCCCGTTTATTCCGAGGTTAATTTCTCAGATTGCCCGGGTTTTCACGCTGATTGAAATCCACCCCGGCGCAAAAATAGGAAAGGGTTTTCTCATCGATCACGGCGTGGGAGTAGTAATCGGAGAAACGGCTATTATTGGCGACAACGTCATGATGCATCACGGAGTCACATTAGGTGGTCCTGGTTGGTGGGTAACAGGTAAATATGAAAAAAGGCATCCCACCATCGAGGATAATGTTATTCTTGGTGTGGGGGCAACCATTTTAGGCGACATTACCATTGGTAAAAATTCAAAAATCGGTGCTAATGCTTTGGTAGTAAACGACGTCCCACCCAATTCTGTAGTAGCTTCAGAATTGGGTAAGTACCTGGTCTATAACGGGGCACGAGTTGGTAAATCCGAAATTGAAATGCAGCCTGACATGTGGGTTATCTGATAGAATGTTTTGTATTTTCCCGGAAACCAGTAGCTTTTGGAAAGCGACATGACATCTTTTGTTTAGATGATTTTCTAAATAAGATTGTCGCTTTTCATTATGCTGGAAAAATCAGGCAGATACTGTAACTTTGCGCCTTCATGAACGAACGCTTTGTAAATATCAATTTTGTAAACTGGAAACAACATTTAACCAAAGGGTTGTGGCTGGTGGATTTTTGGGCTGATTGGTGTACGGCATGCCTGGCGCAAGATAAAATCTATGAAGAAATATCTATCCGTTTTGGTGACAAAATCTTCATTGGTAAGATTGATGTAAGTGATAACCGTTTGCTTTCGGAAAAGTTTGGAGTTCGTAATATCCCTTTTCTCATTCTAATTAAAGACGGTGAAGTAATGGTGCAAATGCCCGGAGTTCAGAGTAAAGAATATTTAATTAATCAAATAAAAAAACAAATTCTATGACTGGATATGTTTGGTTTCTAGTGCTAGCCTTGACAATATGGTTGGTTTTTTCATTTTACAAAAGATTTAAAATGGTTCGTTCCGCATCTTCTAAACCTGATAGCGAAAAATTAACCATCCTTTCGGATGCTACTTTTAAGAAACAAATCAGCAAAGGTGTAAGTCTTGTCGATTTTTGGGCTGATTGGTGCACGCCCTGTAAAATGCAGGGCCCTGTAGTGAGCGAAATTGCCGATGAGATGAGCGACCAGGCTAAAATCTGTAAACTGGATGTTCAGCACAATCAGCGAATTCCTGGCGAATTGGGGATCAGAAATATTCCAACCATTATGATTTTCAAAGATGGGAAAATGGTTAATAAATTCGTAGGTGTAAAAACCAAGGGTGCCCTGATGAAAGGGATAAAAGCAGCGCTGGAATAGTAATTTCGTTAAGGGTCAGATACTGATTGTGATTTGGAATAAGGCAAATATCGAATATCCATCAACGATTTTTGATTTTTGAAGTTCGAAAATCGTTAGCCGGTGTTCAAGATTCAAGAGATTGTTTGATTAAATTCAGGTGATCTGATTACTTAAAGTTGTTGAATAGTTGGAAGATAAGAATTTGGCTATTCTCTATTCTTCGTATCAATAATAATCGTCACAGGCCCGTCATTGACCAGCGAAACTTGCATTTCAGCTCCGAATTCTCCTGTTTTAGAAGGTTTTCCAAGATTTGAATTCATAGCTTTTATAAAAGATTCATACAGCGGGATGGCTGTATCCGGCCGTGCAGATTTTATATAAGAAGGACGGTTTCCCTTTTTTGTACTGGCATGCAGTGTGAATTGACTGATGATCAGAACTTCTCCTTCCGCTTCCTGAACCGACAGGTTCATTACGCCCTGTTCATCATCAAAAACGCGCAAACGCGAAATCTTTCCGGCCAACCAGCCTACATCTTCCAGGTTGTCTGCTTCTTCAATACCTAATAAGATTAGTAGTCCGTTTCCAATTTCTGATTTCACTTTGCCTTCGATGGTAACCGAGGCCTTTAAAACACGTTGAATTACTGTTCTCATAGCGATTGAATATTATAAGCCTGATTCAAAATACTTTCCAATACTGCTTTTTTGTTGTCAGAATTTGTACTGGACGCTAATCCGCCGACAGGCTAATTTCTTACTTTTGACAAAAATAAAACAATGATTAAATTAAGCGTCAACATAAACAAAATAGCTACGTTGAGAAATGCCCGTGGCGGCAATATTCCTGATGTGCAGAAAGTAGCGTTAGATTGTCAGCGTTTTGGTGCCCAGGGAATTACGGTTCATCCGCGACCTGATGAGCGGCACATTCGTTATAAAGATGTTGAATTGCTTAGACCTTTAATTACTACCGAATTTAACATTGAAGGAAATCCCATTTCTTCATTTATCGATTTGGTGTTGCAATTCAAACCCGATCAGGTGACGCTGGTTCCTGATGATCCTGACCAGCTTACATCTGACCATGGTTGGGATACGGTAAAGCATCAATCCTTTTTGCAGGATGTGATTGGCCGTTTCCGGGAAGCCGGAATTCGGACTTCCATTTTTGTTGACCCTGATGTCAAAATGGTAGAACATGCAAAAACTACAGGAACGGACCGAATTGAATTATACACAGAAGGTTATGCATCTGGTTATCTAAGAAGCTCTCAAAAAACCATTGAGCCTTTTGTGAAAGCTGCGAAAGTAGCAAGAGATGTGGGACTGGACCTGAATGCAGGTCACGATCTGAACCTGGATAATCTTCATTTTTTTGCTGAAAATATTCCATGGGTTAAAGAAGTAAGTATTGGCCATGCTCTGATAGCCGATGCGCTTTATCTGGGACTGCAAAATACCATTCAGCTGTATCTGAGAGCGCTTCGACTGGATTAATCCTCCAATCGCATATCTGATCTGTCCGTTGATGAAAAAAAAGAGGATACCTTTGGTATCCTCAAAAATTATCTTTCTTTGAAGCTTTGTTTTACTGATGCGCTAATGTGAAATTTTGTGGATTGTAATTTCCGTTTAAAATTGATACTTGAGCAGGAACAGTATTATATCCATTTGCAGTAGCATAGGCTGTATATGTTCCCCCAGGTATAAATGGCAACCAGTATTGACCGGGATAATATACCTTACCAACAGGATCCACATAAATTTGATCAAATGTGGAGACACCATAAGGAAGGCCATTAACAATTACATAAACAAAAGCGCCAGGAATCGGATTTCCGGAAGAATCTTTCACCCATCCTGTAAGACTCCCTGTCGAAGTGGCATTCACTACCTTGACGATCGGTTTGAATATAAAAGAATTACCTGTTTTTACAAAGGAAGCGTTAACATCAATATTGAAAACGAGATCTAGAGATACATGGCTGCTAACCGTAACGCCGGGTTTAAAAGCCAGGGTCATGTGATCTCCGGGAAATTTAACCGGGTAAACGACGCCGTCTTTTGCAGCCCATCCATTGGTAACGGTCACAATAGCCTTGTCATAAACCCCAGGAGGTATATCAAGAAATACAAGGTCACCCATCATCCCGGTTGCCATGTTGAGCAGATCGTCAAATTGTTCAGTTTGATTCCAGATTGTATCGTGTTTTGCTTCAGTAATTGTGTTGCCATTTGTTCCCGGTCCCAGATTCACATTTCCATGACGAACCAAAACGATTGTAGTAAGAGTACCACCTGCTGAATCAAATTTTGCACTATTAACCCCTCTAGTCAGCATGTGAATTCCCTGAGTGCTGTCAGAGACAGCAGACGATTTAAACACGTTTTTTTGCACAGATTTAACATTTTCTAAAACTCCCGAATTGCGGGAACATGATAATAAACCTAGAGTAAGGCCTATTATAAGGATAGTAAATTTGATTCTCATGATAATTTTTTTGTTAATAATGAACCAAATATACAGCACTTTTGACCAAATGCGTATCCGAATCATAATATTTTAATGAAATTGTAACTTGATTGATCCTAAGGATATTTCGTTTGTGAAATTTTGGCAGCTCATTATCAAAGGAATGATTTTTGAATCTGTCTCAGGAAAATAGTTTAAGAATGAACAAATTTAATGAAATAATCAATTTGGACCAGCCTGTTCTGATCGATTTCTCTGCAGAGTGGTGCCAACCCTGTAAAATGATGCCTCCCATTTTAAAGCAGATAAAACAACAGTTTGGAGACAAAGTCCGAATTCTGAAGGTCGATGTCGATAAAAATCCGGACATTTCCCGCAAATGGACGATTCAGAATGTGCCGACTTTAATGATCTTCAGGAAAGGAGATGTGAAATTCCGTCAGGCAGGAGTAATTCCCGCACATCAGTTGGCAGAGATTATCAAAAGATTTTTATAAAAGATATTGAATTTAAAACATGCAGCAATGAATCATAATAATAAAATTACTTTAGAACCCATCGGAATTATCCACACGGAATTTATAACTAAAGAAAACATTCCCCGCCAGGGAAGGTTGGGAACAAACAACAACGGTTGGATTGAATTAAATCCTGAACTTGTCGAAGGGATTGATAAACTGAGTGACTTCAGCCACATTTTCCTGATTTTCAATTTTCATCAATCAGAAGGCTTTAACCTTACACAAATTACACCAGATCACCATGAACAAAAAGGTGTTTTTGCCACACGCAGCCCTTATCGGCCCAACCCGCTTGGATTGACCATCGTGACTTTGGAAAAGATCCAAGGAAACAAGATCTATTTCTCAGATGCCGATATGCTTGACGGAACGCCATTGCTGGATATAAAACCTTATTCTCCAGAGCTGGATATTTATCCGGAAGCCATTGGAAATGGGATGTATCATTCATAAAAGACAATTGGAATTTATTCCAGGGGTTTTCTGGAAAAGAGAAAATATTATTTTTGCACGCTCAAATTGTGATGGAGTTCGCCTTTAACTGTTTACTGAATTTCCAGGACTAATGACTCATACGCAGTTAATTATTTAATAGGAGTATTTATGCAAAATTATTTTCTTGTTGCCATAGGAGCAGCATTTGGTGGGACACTCAGGTACTGGGTAGGGGGGGTCGCTCAAAAGATATTACCTTTTGGATTTCCTTACGGAACGCTCGTGGTGAATGTGCTGGGCAGTTTTCTGCTTGGATTTTTGATCTTTTATTTTGATACAAAAAGATTACTCTCTCCCGGAATGAAGGCCATGCTCACTATCGGATTCTGTGGCGGCTTCACAACATTTTCTTCATTTTCGTTCGAAACCATCAATCTGATGCGCGATTCTGAATATTTCCTGGCTACTTTAAACATTGGCCTCAACATTTTTTTAACTTTACTTGCTGTTTTCTTATCTTACTTCTTAGCTAAAACTTTAAACGCAGGTTGACATGGAAATAAAACGGGAATCAAAACTAATCCGGATCTTTATTGGAGACTCCGATAAAATTGCATCAATGCCGGTTTATGAAAAAATCGTTATTGATGCCAAAAAATATGGACTGGCCGGTGCTACGGTTTTCAAAGGAATTATGGGGTTTGGAGGATCAAGCCGGATTCATACTTCCAAAATACTGAGACTTTCGGAGGATCTTCCTCTGATCATCGAGATTGTAGATGAAGAGGAAAAAATCGAACAATTCCTGAAGGTGCTTGAAGAGATTTTCGAAACGGCTAACTGTGGTGGCTTAATAACCATTGAAAAAGCGGAAGTCATCCGGTATAAGGCTATTGAAGCATCCTGAACAAAGTCTCTTCAATAAAGAACACTGAAATCTACTTGAGCAAGAATCAATTATTTTTTACATTTATCTTTAAATACTGACACAAAATACAGATTATGGTTCCCGATCCTTCCACATGGATAGACAAACATGGAGATTACCTTTATAATTATGCCTGGCAACGTGTACAGTCGAAAGAAGTGGCTGAGGATTTGGTTCAGGAAACCTTTGTTGCAGCCTTAAAGGGATTGGACTCTTTTCGGGGAGATAGTGAAGTCATTACCTGGCTGATATCTATTTTGAAACGAAAAGTGATTGATTTCTACCGGAAGAAGAGCACACAAAATGAAATCCCTGAATCTAAATTTCAAAGCCCTTTTCAGGGAAAGGATGGTATGGAAGGGCATTGGATTGCGGAACGTGTACCAAAGGACTGGCCAATTGATGGCCACGAACCTATGCAGGAAGAAGAATTCCAGAGGATCATGGATCTTTGCCTTTCCCGTCTTCCCGAAAAATGGAGAGCGGTTTTTGTCCTTAAAGTGATGGAAGAGATAGACTCAAATGAAATATGTAAGGAAATTGGATGTACTTCGTCAAATTTTTGGGTGATCTTACATCGTGCGCGGTTGCAATTGAGAGAATGCCTTGAAAATAAATGGCTAAGATGAATGCGATAAAAAATAAAGCGGTAAAAGGAATGAACAAAGTGATGCTGGATTGTGATACGGCAACATTTCTGATCACCAAAAATGAATATGTGTCTTTGCCTTGCATAGAGAAAGTGCAATTGAATCTTCATTTGGTAACCTGTAAATTTTGCAGGCGCTTTAAAAAGCAATCAAGTTTTCTGAGTAAGATCCACAAAGAAAATATACTTCCTGATAAAGATCATTTAAGATTACATCTTAGCGAAGATCAGAAAAACAAAATTAAAGGGAATCTCTCCTTTCCTGAAAAGTAAAACCTGAGAAGGAAACCTTCACGACAATAACTACTTTAAATCCATTATTTTAAGATGATTATAAATAAATTGTAAGGTATTATTCATTAGCCCGACTAATTTACCAAAAGAAAGCAATTTTTTAATCATTTAAATTTAGTATCATGAAGAACAGAACAAAAAGTGCTTTGACATTGGTAGTGGCTT
>CAZPPK010000131.1:0-8404 GCA_964588415.1 uncultured Lentimicrobiaceae bacterium | reverse complement strand
AAGAATTAGTCAAAACATCTTAAAGTACATTTTGATTCATCAACAACAAAAAGATCAATAAAATGTATTGTCCAATAGTTTAGGAAGAAAGTGTTTCAGCGAGATTGCCGTCTTCATCCACAATCACATCCCAATTGACAAAGGCAACCTTTCCATTTTTCAGATAGAAGTCGATCATTTCTTCTTCGTAAGATAAGCGTAACTCGCCATCTTCCGTTTCTTTATCAAAATCCTGAAAGCCATTGCGTTTCATCAGACCAATCACTTCTTCTTCAGACATATCAATAACACGTTCCCCAAAAAGCTTAGAATCAGGGTAATCTGTTTCAATTCCGGCCACTACCTGGCGCGTATGTCCTTCAAAAAACACAGACACTCCCCTTTCCCAGTAATGCAGAAGCACGGCATTCATTTCTTCCTCGCTTTCAAAGTTGTCAACTTCTTCTGGTTCACCCAATTCGGAAACGACCTTTTCCATGTCCATTCCAAATTTTAAATCTCCCAAACCAATTTTAGGGATGATTTCATACGAACTAATCATTTTTTATTGAATATTTTGGTTATATAATATTGTAAAAATCAATTTTCGATTATTTATTTAAACGGCGAATCAGGTTCTTTCGCCATATGATTAAAGACCATTTTATCCAGAAATGAAGAAAAAAACTTGCTCAGAAAAACGGTCAACTTTCCTTGTGCTGTGAGAACCATGGAAGATTTTTTGTTTTTCACGGCATTATAGATATGTTTGGCAACTTCTTCTGATGACATGATCTTTTCTTCGTTCAAAGGCGATGCCCCCTGCTCTTTTCCATCGGCAACTAAAGCGGTATTCCTGATATTGGAAGCGGTAAATCCAGGATAAGCCATCAGAACATGAAGACCTGTTTTCAGATTTTCGATGCGCAGGCTCTCCATAAAACCATGAATTGCAAATTTTGACGCCGAATAGCCTGTCCTTCCCGGGAGCCCTTTTATTCCTGCAACGGAAGAAACCGCCACAACACTTCCCTTACTTTTTAATAAATAAGGCAAGGCGCTTTTAGTACAATAAACCGTTCCAAAGAAATTTACGTCCATAACTTTTTTGATAACCGCTACATCAGCATCATTGAATAAAGCCCTCATTGAAATTCCGGCATTATTGATCAAAACATCAATCTGTCCGAAATTTTCTATAGCTAAATCAATCAGATTTTTACAATCCCCTTCAACCGTAACATCGGTTTCCGTATATACAACTTCCCCACCCTGCTGTTTGATATCTTCAGCAATTTCTTTCAGCCGGTCAGTGTTTCGTGCACCAATTACGATTTTTGAACCCCGGGCTGCAAACTCATAAGACAACGCCCTTCCAATTCCAGAACTGGCACCCGTAATGATAACAGTCTTTCCCCTCATGAACTATTGTTACTTTTTTTACAATGATAGAAAAAAAATAAATGTCAAGTAATTCCTGTTAAGAATTTTTAGCAAATCTAATTTAATTTTTCAGAAAACATCCAAAAACTTTATAATCGCTGTATTTCAGAATATTATGAGTATAAAAACAACGAAATCCCTACATTTTAACTATAAAAAAGTTGATTTTCGATAGGATCAAGTTATTCACTTTTTTATCATCACAAATCATCATATATTTCTGACAAATATATATCAGGAACATTACATTTTAATCTGACTTAACAAAAAATGGGGCTTCGTATGGAAGCCCCATTTTTTGTTAAGTTTCAATTATTTTTTGAACTTTTTCAGGTATGGTTTCAAAGCATCTTTATTGACCATTAAATCCATCATTTTCAGTTCCACATATGGCTCACTGAAGAAATAGTAACCAAATTCGGAACTTTTCGGGTCGAGATTGCGGGATCCTGAACTGGAATCTTTGATGAGATACCAGATTTTCCCGTTCTTATCTTTCAAATAACCCACCATGTGCATACCGTGGTCATCAGTGGTCGTTCCGTTGGAGAACCTAAACTGACGTGCTGCATCATTAATATAGCTTGCAGGAATATCAAAATCAGGAATCAGCGCAACATTGGTTTTTCTGGAAAATCCGGCTTCAGATACATCGCCCCCAATGGCAATCGTATAGCCATTTTCGATGGCATGGTTCAAAATATCCATATAAACTTTCAATGGGACATTGTAATAATCCTTGTTATGCCACCAGTTGTCTGGAACCTGATATTCAACCTGTTGCCAAAAAGGCTTTTGTGAATAAGACAATACATCGACATAATCGTCCATATTTAGTTTCAAACTTTTGAAAAACGATTTTGGATTATATTGCACACCTTTATATTCAAATTCGGTTGGCGGTATTCCCATATAATGATCCAAAATTGATTTGGTGGTGGCAAGAACTTCAGCCTTATTCCAGTCATCAGAAGCTTTCACATGGGTCAGATAATTCTTTAATTCTGTAATCAGTTTGGAATGATCGTAAAATTTCTGCCCCGGCAGCAATCCATTATAAACCGATTCCGGCACACATCCGTATTTTTTATAAATACGTGGAACAGCGTTAGATTCAGAACCTTCATCCACTTTGGAATTTCCATGCATTTCCACAAAGCGGCTCACTTTTTCCACGTATTCCCAGTAAACGGTAAACATTTCTGAAATTTTCACATCTTTATTATAAAGACGGTGTTCTTCCGATTCAAAAAAGGAAGTGGTCGAGAAGCACCAGCAAGTACCGGTATTTCCCTGTGAGATAGGCGGAAAATGCCAATAATCGTGCGCTTTGTAATCGGCAACTTTGTTAGGCAGTTTCATCCCTGATTGATCCATCTGGAAAACCTTGTTCTGTTCTTTAGGATTTTGTAAAGCATCGTAGGCATGGATGGACTTCATTATTACATCTCCATAGTAACCCGGCTCATGGTTTACGAATACCGCCTTGTCTTTACTTTGCGCAAAGACACTTATGGTTGGTAACAGAACCATAATGAGTAAAGTGTTAAAAATCTTTTTCATTGTTCTTTATATGATTAATATTTTGTAAATTTACTGGTCAAAATTAGTTTTTTTCCGAATATCTGTGGAAAGCAGGGAAGAGAATTTGACCTGACCGAATTTTAAATAAACTACCCCGAGGCAGAGCCATCGAGGTATCTCTAATGGTTTATATTATTTTAAACGCAGCAAGCTGCGGGGAATTAACCCCAGAGAGATTAAAAGGAGTTTGCTTTGCAAACATTATTGTTTCCGACCCAGAGGGTCGGGGTATTAACCTATATCCCGCTGAAAAAGCGGGATTAGTTCAACTAACTATTTCGAATGCTCCGCTTATCGCGGATTTTCAAAATAGAGTTTCACTAATAAAATACAACAAGTAAAATATTCTGCAAAAGTTGTTTACGGTATGAACTAATTCACAATTTTGAGAAAAAACCCAATACCATGAAATACATTTTATCTTTCAGCCTCCTATGGCCGGCGATTTTGTTTGCTTAGAGTATGCTGCAAGTCACCACCGACCGGACCCTTTATCTGGGAAAGATAATCCCTGAACAGGGAATTGAGAAAGATAATACTTTCAGAAATGAAACCTTCATGAACGATGTAACTGCAAAATTGAATGACTTTATCAACAGTTTGGAGCTACCTGACTGGAAAATAGTTTTAAATCTTTATAAACAATGGGCATTGGTTTTTCCTTTTGAACCTTCAGTCCGGATTGTTTCAATTCATAAAATAAACATTCCTGATAAGCCGATTCCAGCAGCCCTGGTCCCAGTTGTTTGTGCACTTCAATAGCACAACCAATAATCTTTTTGGATAATTCATTTTCAATCATAATGGTTGGTTTTTTGATTATTCTGTTCAACTGTGGTGTCCGGTGCTATTACACAAAGGAACACGGAGAAGACTCAGAGGACCACAAAGTTGCCCACGGGTAAAGAAATATGTTTGTATTTAAAATATCCCCAGCACATCAAAATAATATTTAACCCGGATTTAAGGTTAAAAAAGAATACAGAAAACAAAATTTACTATTTTTGTCTCAATTAATAGAAAAGTGGCGGTGGAGCTCGCTTTAATTTTGTAGTTCACAAACAATAGCTCCTGCTTAAAAATTTAGAAAGTTTAAATTGTTTTAAGTATGCGCCGCCATGACTTACCTGTTTAGCTTAATTAAAATTCTATATGTTATTATTGCTGCTCCTTTGATTGTAGGAGTCCAGCGCACATTGGAAGAGCGGATGGAATCCAAGCAGGGTCCTTCCATTTTCCAACCCTATTACGACATTATTAAATTGTTCAGGAAAGAGAGCCTGGTACCGTGTATTTCCTCGCCTATTTTCCGGCTGGGACCCTATGTGGTTTTCATACTTTATGCTTTCCTGTGCCGGTCCATTCCGAACAAGAGCAATCAACTTTGGCAAATCGTATTATCCAATAATGGAATATTGTAAGGGTATTAACCTCTATGCTGAATTAAAATTAAGAATCGATAGTATCGCCGGTTGGGGAAAAAACAGCAGACACATCAAGTATCAGAAATTATAATGAAAGAATTTGAAATAATTATAAAATCTGTGATAAATGCCGGACGGATAATTCTCAAAATAAAAAAGAAATACGGAGTGAATTATCTAAGTGCTAAAAAATGTGAATTATATTGCTACGAACAACTAAAAAAAATTGCTTTGAAAACAGACCTGCCTGTGGTTTCGAAATTTGACAGACCCGATTTTGAAAGGCGCAAACAATGGAATCGGTTTTGGATAATAACCCCTCTTCTAGGCAAAAAGAATTTAAGGGAGGGTAAAGATGACTATATCCTTACGGTTACAAAAATTGAAAACCAAAGACCTGTTTTGGGAGTTATTGTTGCACCTGAAAAAAGAGAAATGTTTATCTCTAAAGATAACAGGGCTTATAAAATAGAAGGAATTGATTTTGACGCGAATTTTAATGTGAAATCATTTTTGAAAAAGCAAAACCTGATAAAGAAACCTATTGAAGGATTTTTCTTTACCATTCTCAAGAAAAAGCATCGAATGAACGTTAAAACCGAAAAGTTTCTGCACGATTTTAAAGCTTACAAAAAGGGAGCTATTAAAGAAATTATTGATGATAGCCCAATGAATTTATGTGGGATAGCGGAAGGAAAATATGATTATTATCCTCATTTAAGTACAGTAACAGAATGGGATATAGCTGCATTTGATACTTTAATAACCGCCAGCGGGTATATGATAACACAGAAAGACGGTATATTACCCTTGCAGTACAACAGCCGGGATTTTAAATTTCAAGCCTTTATTGCAAAAAATAATTTTGAATATGACAGTCTGATATAGAGAATAGAACTGTGCAAGATTTTTAGAATAATGGAACTTGACCTTGACAATAAAAATTTTCAATTAGCTTTTGAGTTCATTCAAGAGACCAATCAATCGTTTTTTTTAACCGGGAAGGCTGGAACCGGTAAATCAACGTTTTTGAAATATATCGTCGATACAATTGGAAAAAACTTTGTTGTTGTTGCTCCAACCGGCATAGCCGCAATCAACGCAAGTGGCGTTACAATTTATTCATTCTTTCAGTTTCCTTTGAGGCCTTTGATTCCTGAAGATGAAGGAATCAAAGTTTTTGGGGAAGGCAGTCCGAAAAGAAATATTATTTCATCGATGGATACATTAATTATTGATGAAGTTTCAATGGTTAGAGCGGACCTAATGGATGGAATAGATTTTTCGTTGAGGATAAATGGCGGAAATCCAAATTTGCCTTTTGGAGGTAAACAGATTATTTTTATTGGTGATATTTTTCAGCTTGAACCGGTTACTATCAAAAATACAGGAGAGCTGTCAATAATAAAGGAATTTTATAAAAGCCCCTGTTTTTTTAATGCAAAAGTCTTTGACAGGCTTAATATTTTCACAATAGAACTACAAAAGGGATATAGGCAAAAAAAAACATCGCATTCATTAGTCTTCTTGATAAAGTTAGAACCAATGAAATACTGCTAGCTGACCTAAATAGATTAAATGAGCGTTTTACTTCAGATTCAGAACTTAACGTTCAGGATTTTGTTATCACCCTCACGGCAAGAAATGATATGGCAAATAATGTGAATATATCAAAATTAAATAGTTTAAAGACCCCCTCTTACAGATTTAGCGCGAAAATTTCTGGTCTTTTCGAGGAAAGCAAGTATCCAACAGCACCTGAATTAGTTTTAAAAAAAGGCGCTCAGGTAATATTTATTAAAAATGATAAAGATAAAAGATGGGTAAATGGAACAATTGGCCAAATAGTTGAACTTTCAGACTTTTCAATACATGTTAAACTTAAGGACGGAACAATATACCTTGTTGATAAATCGGAATGGAAAAATGTTAAGTACCAATACAACCAAGGAAAGAAAAAGATAGAACAGGAAATCATAGGTACTTTTGAACAGTATCCTTTAAAACTGGCTTGGGCAATTACAATCCATAAAAGTCAATCCTTGACTTTTGAAAAGGTAGTTGTTGATTTTGGAGGTGGTACATTTGCAGGAGGGCAGGCATATGTTGCCCTAAGCAGGGCAACTTCTTTTAATGGCTTATTTTTAAAACATAAGATACGCTCATCCGATATTTATATTGAAGAAGAGATAATAAATTTTTCTAAAGAGTTAATGACCAATCTGTTATAAATGAAAACCTTAGGGAAGGGATGGCATTAAATAAAAATCACAATTATAGCAATCCTGATATGAAAGACCCCTGTTAAAAAAATAACACTGTAATACGATGTTTATTGATAAGCACACATTACTGGATTTAGATATCTTCAAAGCAAAAGAAGCGTGAATAAATTGAATAAGGGCTATCCCTCGCATAAAACGCATAATGGGATCACGGACGGAAAACAGTCTGGGATTGAGATAAACCCAGACCTGGAGAAGTTGCGGGAATACACGCAATCTAAATTGGCGCTGGCAGGTCAGTTGCGTATTGTACGTGAGGAACTTTCGTCATTAGGACTGGAGAAAAGTGGACGACTCTGTGAGGAGCTGGTGGTGAAGTTGGCGGAAGACCGTTTTACCTTGGCGGTGCTTGGTCAGTTCAAGCGCGGCAAGAGTTCGCTCATGAATGCAATTATCGGGCGTGAACTCTTGCCTACTGGTGTGCTTCCCCTCACATCCGCCATCACAGTACTGAAATATGGCCCTGCGGAGCGATTAGTAGTTAAAAGAGCCAATACACTTTTCGATGAAGAATTGCCAATTTCTTCGCTTTCCGATTATGTAACAGAAAAAGGCAACCCCTGGAATCAGAAAAAAGTGCAAACTGCCTGCGTTGAGATTCCTGTACCATTTCTGCGGAGAGGTATCGAATTTGTGGACACACCGGGTGTTGGATCATCAATTATGGCCAATACGGCGACCACCTACGGTTTTCTGCCGCAATGCGATGCTGTACTTTTCGTTACAGGCGTGGATACACCTATGACAAGCCTGGAACTGGAGTTCCTGAAGGAAATAAGGCTATATGTTGATAGGATTTTCTTTGTGATTAACAAGATTGATCTCGTTAATGAACACAAACTACCTGAAGTTTTGGCGTTTGTCTCAGAAACAATCAAAACCCAAATCGGGAGTGCTGTTGTAAATATCTTTCCCGTTTCCGCCCGAAAGGCACTCAACGCAAGAACATTCGGCGATGCCATTCTTTATGAGCAAAGCGGACTTAAAGCCCTTGAAGAGGCTTTGTCTTCTTTTCTGGCGGGTGAGAAGTCGGCAGCTTTTCTTTCCGCTATTGCTCAAAAAGCAATGCGGGTGGTGGATGACGAAGCAGAGCAGAACGCATTTGAGAAAACCACTTTACAAGCCCGGTCAATTGCCATGCACCAAAAAGATTTTATAACAATCCGTCGAGATCCCTATGCTGCTACCGGGGCAATTAAGCAGGCACGTGAAAAAATTGGAAAATTGTACAAGGGTATTCTTAGTAGTCGGATCGCAGAAGAAACGGAAGCCAACCCTGCGTTGAAAACTACTATCTCCTCTTTAACGTCAACAGTTGCTTTTATGAAAATGGGCACAGCGATGGATTTGGAAGTAGATATGCAGTCAAGGGGATGCCCGGTTTGCCAGCATATCACGAAAGTGGCATCGGACTTCTTTTCCCAATGGCAATACCATATTGCCGTAGAGGAGAAGGCGCAGGCTGAATTTGCTGCAGAACTTGGTTTCTGCCCGCTTCACACCTGGCAGTTGTTCGCAATATCGTCCCCTCATGGCGCTTCTATTGGGTTTGCTCCTCTGGCAGAAGAGATGGCCCGCCAACTAAGAAAGCTCAAAAAGGAGTCTGTAAATGGGAATAAAATGAACTACCCCCGACGCAGAGCAGCGGGGTATCAAAAGGAGATTATTAATCGCCCCAAGGGGCGGGGA
>CAZPPK010000130.1:0-8441 GCA_964588415.1 uncultured Lentimicrobiaceae bacterium | reverse complement strand
AATCGCCCCAAGGGGCGGGGAATTAATCCCTTGTCCGCCTCAGGCGGATTAAACCCTGATGTGGGGAAAATGTGGGGAAAACTCAGGTAAACAAAAAAGGAATTAGCCTGAAAATAAACAAGTTAACTCCTTTAGAATGTAGCCTCACCAGGACTCGAACCTGGATCTAGAGTTTAGGAAACTCCTATTCTATCCCTTGAACTATGAGGCCTTTTAAAAGGTTTGCAAAAATAATATTTTTTTCGCCCTGACCAGCAGAAATTCGAAGTCTAAATTATTTTTCAGGCTTCTATGTCTTTTATTGACACTCAATTATTTCTGGATTATCAAAAACTCATTGTCCAAAATGTAAACATCTTACATAAGAAAACTCATCAAGATACCGGCAACTATAGCCGAGCCGATCACTCCGGCCACGTTGGGTGCCATGGCATGCATCAGTAAATGATTTGAGTCGTCATATTTCAATCCTTCCATCTGAACCACGCGCGCACTGTCGGGAACGGCAGAAACACCGGCAGCGCCAATCAGCGGATTGATTTTATTCCCTTCGGAAGAAAACAGGTTCATCACCTTGGCAAAAATCACGCCTCCGGCGGTGGCCACAATAAATGAAGCGGCTCCCAACACAAAAATTAAAATAGATTGCTTCGTAAGAAAAACATCGGCTTGGGTGGAAGCTCCGACGGTAAGTCCCAAAATGATAGTAACACTGTCAATCAATGCATTACTGGCTGTATTGGCAAGACGTTTGGTAACACCGCTTTCCTTTAACAGATTTCCCAGGAAAAGCATTCCCAGTAATGGTAAAGCTCCGGGAGAAATAAATGTGGTAAGGATCAGTGCTACGATTGGAAAGATAATTTTCTCTTTTTTGCTCACAGCACGGGGCGGTTTCATTCGGATAACGCGTTCTTTTTTGGTCGTGAAAAGTCTCATAATCGGCGGTTGGATTACGGGCACCAAAGCCATATAAGAATAGGCGGCTACCGCAATCGGCCCGATCAGGTTGATAGTTTGAATGCCGTGAACCAGCCCGCCATTCGCCAGTTTAGAAGAAAGGAAAATAGCCGTTGGCCCGTCCGCACCTCCGATAATACCAATAGAAGCAGCCTCAGGAAGATTAAATCCCAGCCAGATGGCTCCCAAAAAAGTAATGAAGATCCCTATCTGCGCAGCAGCACCCAGCAGGATCAGTCGCGGATTCGAAATCAGGGAAGAAAAATCCGTCATCGCTCCAATTCCCAGAAAGATCAAGGGCGGAAAGACGCCTTTCAAAACACCCAGATACAAATATCTTAAAACACTTCCATCCTGATAAATTCCGATGTGCAGGTTCATGCCGCCATCATGAAAGAAAGGGATATTTCCAATAATAATGCCGGCTCCGATGGGAATCAGCAGAAGGGGTTCATACTCGTATTTTACCGCCAGGAAAATAAAAAAGATGCCAACAAAGATCATAATGATATTGCCCGATTTGGCATTTCTGACACCCGTAAAACTGTAGAAACGTCTCAACCCGTTCATTACTTCGTGCCCGAAACCTGTTCCCTGACTGCCATTGCTGAGTTGCGACATGGTTTTGTTGAAAATACCGATGTCCAGAATGTTACTGGAAAACAGCTGGTTTGCAGTAAATAAAAATAACAGAAGCCCTAAAACAAGAAGGGCTTTTTTTACAACTGGGTTCATACTCTTAATATAAATCGTTATCTAATTCTTTTCCTTACAATTCTATCTCTATCAATAGATCATCCTGAAGTATCGCGTCAGTTTCTTTAATTTTTACTGACTTGATTGTTCCCTCCTTGTCCGATTTGATAAGATTTTCCATTTTCATAGCTTCATAAACCAGCAGTTTACTATCTTTCTCAATCATGTCGCCTTCTTTGACAAACACCTTCATCACAACACCGGGCAACGGTGCTTTGACAGCATAAATATTTCCTTTATTTCCATTTTCATTGCCTTTAAAGTTCTGCCCGCTTATGGAAGGACGTTTAACAGAAAACCCTGGACGGGTTTTTGGCCTCTGTAATTCCACATTGTATTTGGTACCGTTAACTTCGATAAGAGCATTCAAGCCTTTCAGTTTAACAATCTCCGTTTCATACTCATTACCCCTGATGGTAAATTTAAATCGCTTCATAATTTTTGTTTTTATCTTTTAAAATCCTGAAGCCCGTAAATTTTTGAACTCCATGGAGAATATGTTTTTGATGCTTTTTTAATAGTGAGCAAATTACTTTCATCATCGTGTAATTCCTGTGATAAATAAATGGTCATGGCAATGGCCGCCACAACTTGTCCGGGGATTTCGAAGCTCTGGTCATCTTTGATATGGGGCATTTTACCCAGCTTAATAAGTTTCTTCTTGATGTTGTACTGAAGAAATCTTGAAACCAGCACAAAAGAATAAAACAACAATAGCAAGGCAAAGAAAACAATAGTATACCCCGTAATGGATATTACGATACCCTGATCCATGTTGGATACCTGATTAAGTAAAATCATTGTCTTTTTATTTTAGAGTGGTAGGTTTGAATGCTTTTTCAGCGGGTTAGTATCTTTTTTTGTTGACAGGGTCTGGAGTGACCTGATGATCCGGAAACGGGTATTTCTGGGCTCGATCACATCGTCAATAAATCCATAACGTGCTGCATCATAGGGATTTGCAAATTTATCTTTGTATTCACTTTCTTTAAGAAGGAGGTAATCTTCCTTTTCTTCCTGCGTCATATTCTTGATTTTCTTCCCTTCCAAAATCTCCACGGCTCCAGCGGCACCCATGACTGCAATTTCAGCAGAAGGCCAGGCATAATTGATGTCGGCACGCAACTGCTTGGAACCCATAACATCGTGCGCTCCACCGTACGATTTTCGCAATGTGATGGTTATTTTGGGGACAGTGGCTTCACCATAAGCGAACAATAACTTAGCGCCGTGAATAATAATGCCACCATATTCCTGCACACTTCCAGGCAAAAATCCAGGTACATCAACGAGGGTAATAATGGGAATATTGAAAGAATCGCAAAATCTCACAAAACGGGCCGCTTTACGCGATGCGTTGATGTCGAGAACGCCGGCAAGGTAATTAGGCTGATTGGCTACAATTCCAACAGGCATCCCGTTGAAACGGGCAAAGCCGGTAACGATATTCTTTGCATAATTTTCCTGGGTTTCAAGAAATTCGCTGTGATCTATTATTAAATAAATCACATCTTTCACATCATAAGGAATGCCGGCATCGTCGGGAATGATTTCATTCAAAACATCTTCCATTCTGGAAATGGGATCATTACATTCTATGGCCGGCGGGTCTTCCAGATTATTCTGAGGCAGGAATGAAAGCAATTTTCGGATGAGCAAAATGCCTTCTTCTTCTTCTTCAACCACAAAATGACTGATACCGGATTTCTTTTCATGCACATTCGCTCCTCCAAGATCTTCCGTGCTGATGTCTTCTCCAGTCACCGTTTTGGCCACCTTAGGACCGGTAACAAACATATAACTGTTGTTTCGGCTCATCAGAATAAAATCTGTGAGGGCAGGCGAATAAACTGCCCCACCGGCACAAGGCCCAAAAATGGCCGATATCTGCGGAATCAATCCCGAAGCAAGAATGTTTCTTTGAAAGATGTCAGCATAACCGGCAAGGCTTTTAACACCTTCCTGAATCCGTGCACCGCCACTGTCGTTGAGTCCGATAACAGGCGCGCCCACTTTCATGGCCTGATCCATGATCTTGCATATCTTTTTTGCGTACGATTCTGACAGAGAACCACCGAAAATGCTGAAGTCCTGCGAAAAAACATAAACGACCCGGCCGTCAATGGTTCCGTGTCCGGTGATGACGCCGTCGGTCAAATAATGTTCCTTTTCGAGCCCGAAATCCGTACTTCGATGACTTACAAACATGTCGAATTCCTCAAAACTGCCTTCATCAAGCAGCATGATAACTCTTTCCCGGGCAGTGAATTTGCCTTTTTGATGCTGAATTGCCAGCCTCTTCTCTCCGCCGCCTTTGCAGGCTTCTTCACGTCTTTCAAGAAGCCCCTGAATATTTTCCTCTATAGTCATTTTATTTGAGAATTTGAATTGGTTTAATGGTTGTCTTCACAAAATACCAGCAGGATATTATTATGGATTTATAAAATGAAATAATGTTTTGTAATATGTCGCCTGCATCCGGAGTTTTAGGTCAAAAATCCAGAAAACTTTTCCGTTTTCTTCCGCCGGAAAAATTCAATATTCTTTACTTTAAATTCGAGAAAATGATCGCTCCTTGTGAAGTTTTTTACAGTAATTTCGAAGTATTCTATGTGGGATATTTTCATGATAAAAATTCACTTGTTAAAAAGTTCACAAAAGTAAATTTTCTTTCCGGAATACTGCCTGAGTAGAACACTGATTTTCACAAATTAGACCCTTTTCAAATAGGAATTTATACTGAACCTTAAGTACTTGACTCATTGGTTCTGACATAGGGTTTAAATGTTTATCAATTCACAATAGAGAAACAAATTCTTTTAGCGAACCATTTTTTGGATGAAATTTATATCTGGTCTGATCTAAAACAACAAAATAACGCATCAAAAATGATACGTTATTTATAAGATTTTAAAATGAAAAAGATGTGGTTTTCTTTACATAATTCTAAAAAGTACGGCTGACTTTCTAGAAAAGAAATATAGTCTATCCGAAGTCATACAGAAAATATCATTTCACCCCTACTTTCTAACTTATTTGTTCTGTTGATGATCTATTTAGGGATCTTTCTTACAATTACAAATAGAAGACAATTAATCCAAAAACCAAGATGAAGTATGATTTTTATGAAGTGGTTCTTTTCCAAAATCTCCAGATATAATTCCGAGAATTAACTAGTATAAGGTCATTGAGATTATTATGCTTTTTCAAATAATGAAGAATAATATTCGATATATTCTTCAAGTTCTACCTGCTTTATCGCTTGTGGTTGGTAGTTTCCCTGTAACAAAGCTATTAACCCATCGATTTAAACCATTCTGCAAACTTTGTTGTTGGCATTTGGTCCTATCCCTGCCGCCCCTTTGCTCCGTTTTACTTGCTTGTAGGCTCGGTTGTCTGATGAACATACTATTGTCATCAAATTTGATGCTAAGGCCCGCCCTTGCCATCCATCTTTATTTATTTTGCCTGTCATACTTTCCGCCTAGTGTACGTTCCTATGCTTGTATGACAGGCATATAGCATCTCTCTTTTGTTCCATGAACAAATCCATCTGATACGCTATTCCTTGCTGTCCCTTGATAGTTAAAAGTTCTTACTGACACTCCTTACATTAACTGATTCAGCTCTTCGCCTTGTGCTGCCCGAACACGGCAACTATGGCTTCGCTGATTCCTTGTAAATTATAGCCGTTTGTTGCCGCTCGGTGTGCTACTGTTGCAACAATTTACAAGGCCTCCCGGGATAAGGTAATATTCTTTCTTTGCGTTCCTGCCTGATTTACTTTGTGGGGTTACGGTTGGGCGTTCCCAGTCCATGCCCGGCATACCAAAATGACCCGCTTTTGCATAAAAGCGGGTCAAATATATCTGATTGTAATTTTGGTTTTTGATGTTTTACCACTAGTTAATCACTGGCTGATTTCTTTTTCTCAAACATCTTTATTCATCGTTATCCATTTTATTTCTCCTGGCTTTCTGCCAGAAAAAGATTAACAACAACATTAATCCAATGTAAAGATATAACAGCACATAGAAAAACGATTTTGCAGAATTTGGAGACTCAATCTGAGCTCGATTAACATGATTAAGGCTAAGGATATAAGCCTCGATATTAGCAATCTGAGGCTGTGTTAAACTATAGGTATCTCCATAAGCAAACATCTTTAAAGTAGGATGAAGCCCAGCTGGAACAGAACCATGCTGGATAAACCTGTCGATGTTTTCGGCAAATTTCTTTGGATCCTTATCAAACAAGGCTTTGTTAACCGGATTTAAAACGGGAATCATACCAAACTTCGAACCGTAGTTTGGATCACCGCCTTTTCCATTCAGACCATGGCATGATGCACAATTGTCTGTAAACAAAATATGCCCAACAACCACATTTCCAATGATGGAAGCAGCCGCTCCCGGAGCTCCAAGTTTTTCCAGTTTCGTTTTAGTATCTGCTTCTTCAGCCATTTTAAGACTGTCGGCTGACATCTTTAATTTGGCAAAAGAAAGTGAGTCAACAGGCGCCTTAACTCCCTCTGGATGACCGCTATTCAGGTATTCTGTCAAATTATCCAATTGTTCTCTACTCAACATGGTATAATTGGGCATCACTGAATTTGGAAAATGCACTTTGGAGCTCGTGATCTGCACCACTAACCACTGTTTGGACCGACCTTTTGTATATTCATTGGTCAAATCAGGACCAATTTTGCCACCGCCTCCGCTCATATGATGACAAGCCACACAGCCATAAGTTTTAAAAACCGTTTCCCCTTTAACCGCAGTTGGCGAAGACTTATAAGACTTCGGTTTTTTGATAACAGTTGAGCTGGCAGATGTACTTTCTCCACCTGAATTGCTGTTAAAACCGATGATGGTGAATATCAATACGAAACCCACAAAAGCGAGACCTCCTATCATCATTCCCATTCTTTTCAAAGGGTTGCGCGATTCTTTCCGGTCTAAAAATGGAACGCTTATTAAAAGAATCACAATAAGGGTAGGTATCCCAACCGTTCCAATTATTTCAAGGGGACCCTTGAACACCTTCAGTAATTGATACAAAAACAAAAAATTCCATTCAGGCTTTGGCGAAAATGCAGCATCAGAAGGATCAGCTGGGCCGCTAAACGGAGCCGGGTGAAAGGCAGATAACCATACAATAAGTACAAAAATAAGTCCGCTAACAATCAAGTCAATGGCCACCTGATCGGGCCAAAAGTCGCCAACTTTAGAACGTTTAGATTCTTTCCATGGTCCGACGCTTCCATATTTACGAAAAGCGAGCAAATGGAAGAACACTATAATAAATGAAAGAGCAGGAATTAAAACGACGTGAAATGCAAAGAACCGTGAAAGCGTAAGCTGTCCCATCGAGAAACCGCCTCTTAAAAACTTTTCCAGGAAATTTCCGATAAATGGCATCGTGCCTGCAATACTTGTTCCAACCTCAGATGCCCAATAACCTGTTTCGTCCCATGGCAAAGCAGCTCCGGTAAAAATTAAACCTGCCACCAAAAACAATAATAATACGCCTATGAGCCAGGTAAGTTCACGAGGCTTTTTATAAGCTCCCCAAATAAAAACACGAATAATATGCAATGCTATCAATACGGCCAAAATATTGGCTCCCCAGTAATGAATTCCATGAATTAGCCATCCATAAGGTACATAAATCCGTAAGTAACTCAAACTGGCATAAGCGTGGTCAATAGTTGGAACATAATAGAAGAGCTGCCAAATTCCTGTGACTACCTGCAAGGCAAAAACGAACATTGTCGCACTACCCAGGGTGTAGAAGAAACTAGCTCCACCCGGTATTTTTTCATCAAAAGTAGCTTCCATCATCCCATCAAGGGAAAGTCTTTCGTTTAACCAATTTTTAATTTTTAGTCCCATAATGATGTTAATCAATGATTACCTTTTCCGGAATACCTACCTCGAATTTTTCGTACTGAACGTATAAATCCCCATCTTTTACTTCAATTGGCAACGTATCCAAACCCCTTGGAGCGGGACCGGAAACCACATTTCCATCAATAGTATAAACGCTGTTATGACAAGGGCAAACGAAAAGTTTTTTATCCTCATCCCAATTGTATCTGCACCCCAGATGTGTACAAATAGGTGAAAAAACCTCTATATCCTCCGAAGACTTTTTAACAACCCAAACCTGCTCCGGTTTTGTTAAGCTGATAAAAGCATCCTGATCGGTTTTTGAAAAATTCAATTTTGTAGGTTGTACAATCGGCGAAAATGAGTCTTGAATATTTTTTACAGGACCCAGTTTGCTGAAAGCTCTTGCAACCAAAGCTTTTGAGTTTGAAACTAATGAATCTATCAAGGGGTACCCCAACATAATGGTAAGAACAGACCCAATACCAACAGTTGCAGACTTAAAAAACGTACGCCGTGACATAGAGCCATTTTTTTTATTTTTTTTACCCATTAAATTTTGATTTTTGTGGATTAATCTAAAATAGGTTTTGTGCAGTAATAACAACGCTGTAAAAGTAGAAAAATTTAAATACTATCGTTTTTATAGCATAACTTAAATCTTTTGTTTATATCATACTGAATATTAGTTTAATATATTATAAAAAAATATCTATAATCTTCTTATTTTTAGCATTCTGAAACCATCTTAACATTTGTTATGATAATTTGATCTTAGTCAAAGTAAAGATTTAGCAAGAAAAAATCGAAAATTTAATCCTGATTTATTGAGTT
>CAZPPK010000129.1:0-8515 GCA_964588415.1 uncultured Lentimicrobiaceae bacterium | reverse complement strand
GAATTGGAATAAAGGTTTCATAACTACAGGTTAATTTTCGGTTTTGCAATTTAATAAAGATATTTGCTCAGATACCAAAAGAATGTTCCGGGATGTTATTCTGGAAGATAGTCTGAAAGGCTTACAACGGTGTGATATACACAACAAAATGACAAGTTTCAATCCTTGTCCTAAATGGAATGATGCAATAGATGCATCACATATCTTCAAATATGTTTCAATCCTTGTTATCCAACTTCTGACTGTGTCGTTCGACATTTAGACGAGAAGAATTGTTAAAATTTAACATGAAAAAAGAAAAAACAATGTTGCAAACAGAATAACTTTTTTTTAAGAACTTTAATATTATAAGATATGTATAAAGATATTTATTTATTCTATTCAAATTATTGAATTTTAATATTTTGCACTTTTTTTATTCTTCCCATAAATAAAAAAGAAATTAAACGGAATTTAAATAGGTCTTCAAGGTTTTTCATTTATGATTCCCAAAAATTATGCATATTTATTTTTCAAATGGAGTTGGAATCCAGATCCCTGTACGGCGCACGCATTTGCTTGTGCCCTATCCATCTATGCTGATAACCAAGTTTGCAATGATCAAAGCCATGTTCACTCGAATTAAAAATCAAAATTTGAGCCGTTTCACATATTTTCAAACAACTTATGATATTTTAACACGGCTTAAACAGATGTTTATTATAAATTTGAAAAGAATAAAAGTCAACAATATATGAAACAAGTTCTACCCTTCCTTATTCTTCTTCTGTTGCCGTTTATTTTAAAAGCCCAGGGAATAAAAGGGACCATCACGAACAATGACGGCGAGCCCGTTGCCTATACGAATATTTATGTCCCGGAACTAAAGACCGGAACAACCTCCAACATCAAAGGCCAGTTTGAATTATCATTACCACGGGGGAATTGGAACGTTCTTTTTCAATACATAGGTTACCAAACAGTTGCCCGGGAATTTTCGATTGGAAATGAAACCAAAACAATCCGCGTTACCCTGCAACTGCAAAATGTTCAGCTGGCGGAAGTCAAAGTACTTGCTTCGGGAGAAGATCCTGCCTATTATGTTATGCGTCACACCATTGCCATGGCTTCTTATTATCGCAATCAGGTTGCTGAGTATAATTGCGACCTTTACCTGAAAGGAACCGGAGTGGTGTACAAAATTCCCCGTTTGTTTAAAAAGAAGATGGAAAAAGAGGGGATTAAAAAGAACAAACCATTTGTTATGGAATCCTTAAATAAGATTCATTTTGAACTTCCTGACAAACTAAACCAGCGAGTGATTGCCATGCACTCGACAGGAGACGACCGGAACACCAACCCAATGCAAATGATTACCACCAACTTATACAATGTTGGGAGCTATGGAATTGTTTCACCGGTTGGCCGGAATGCCATGAAATTTTACCGGTTTAAGTTAGTTGGTGAATTTAGAGATCAGGGAAAGTTGATCGACAAAATACAAGTGACCCCCAAAGTCAAAGGACAAGGTACTTTTTCAGGCATCATTAATATTGTGGATGGCTACTGGAATATCTATTCAGCCGATTTGAAATTCACCATGCCCATGATGAATGTTCGTATGCGGCAAATTTACGGACTGGTGGATACCAACACCTGGATGCCGACCAGCCTGAATTTTGAAATGGATTTGAGTGCCTTTGGTTTTGGAATGAAATACAATTATGTTGCTTCATTTTCGAATTATGAAGTGAAACTGAATAATAAACTGGATCATTCTTTTCTGAAATTATTAAACAAACAGGAAAAACAGGAGGCAGCTGTTCTGGACTCCATGGCTCAACCGGAATCCACTGTGAAAGAAGTGAAACCGCCCACAAATCCAAACCGGGAAAAGATAGCCCAGCTACTGAATAAAGAAGATCTCTCTAATCGTGAAATGTATAAGTTAGAAGGGTTGGTAAATAAGGAAACAAAACGAACCCTTCCCCCGGAGCCTCTGGAAATACCTGAGCGTGTGATAGCAAGCAGCAAAGCCATCAAAAATGATTCGGATTACTGGGCCAAACTTCGGCCAGTTCCATTAACCGAAAGCGAAGACATAGAATTCGAAAAAAAAGATTCGATTGGTAAGGCGCACAGTACCCCTGAATACCGCGATTCCATTCGTGATGTGAGACAAAAATTCAAAATCTCCGATATCATTATCGGTCGTAACTACAAATACGGTGAAGACAGTACTCATTTCCGTTCCAATTTATCGGTACCAGGGATCATTAATGTGAAAACGTTTTCGTTCAATACAGTGGATGGCCTCACTTATTCGCTTCCGTTTTCGTTTAACCTGAACGATACACTGGGCCGTCGCTTTCATACAAATGCATCAGTGACTTATGCATTTTCACGAAAAGTCCTGTATGGTGACGTTTCGACAAACTATAGATACAACGGCATTAAACAGCAATGGTTCAGTATCGCTGCCGGTCACATACTGGAAGATTTCAAAGGAAATAAGGGGATCACTCCGGATGAGAACGAAATCTATTGCACACTTTTTGAGAACAACTTCCAAAAGTTTTATGATAAGCAATTCATTTCGGTGCAATGGGGAACAGAAATTGTTAACGGACTCCTCGTTAAAGCTGGTTTTCAGTGGGCAAAACGATCGCCTGTGAGCAATCATTCTAATTATAAGCTCATCGACCTGAAAAACCGGAATTACACACCTAATATTCCAGTAATTGCCAATATAGCACCATGGCAATTACAAGAGAGTATAGCCTCATCAGGCATGTTACAACTTTCATATACACCAAGGCAACATTACCGAATCCGGCATCATATTAAATATCCGGCATATAGCCATTACCCCACATTTAACCTTCGGTATGAAAAAGGATTTAAAAATCTGCTGGGAAGCGGTGCCGATTATGATTTGCTGAAGTTTGGGATTAAACAGAACCTAAAAGTTGGCTTTGATGACTATCTGAATTATTCGTTGGAGGCCGGGCAATATCTAAATGCTCAAAAACTGTATGCAGCAGATTATACATTTTTTAATTCGAACGATCAGTATGTTACGTTTTCAAATCCCAATGACCAGTTTGCCCTGGCCAGGTACTATCAGCTTTTCAGCAACAAGCATTTTATTGAAGGTCATGTTAATCTCGTTTTTGACAAATTGTTGCTAAAACGTTTACCATTGCTAAATGGAACGTTGATCCGTGAGAACTTGAAAATCAGTTATATGACCAGCGAATCAATTTCGAATTACACTGAGATTAGTTATGGACTAAGTAATATCTTCCTTTTATTCGATGTGGAATTCAATATGGGTTTTCAGAATTGGACAAATCGGCAACTGGGTTTCCGTATAAGCATTAACCTAAAGTAATCGAGCATTAAGGCGCAATCTATATGGCGCAAGCATTTGCTTGTGCCATATAGTTCCTAAAGCCTGTAATTTCCTTCTAAATATGGAGTGTTCCGCAGAAAATGCTGTTGGAAATGGCATCTTCGGAATAGTTTCCCAACAGAACCTTTTGCCGGACGAACACCAGATAACAGGCAATTTCTTTTCCCATAAAACCGGACGGAAATGTTAAGGTGGCCCCGCCTTCACTGCGACGCGCAACATCCAGTTTATAGTCTGCTTCCATGCTGCTGAGGCTCCTTACCACAAGCAATACCTTGTCGTCCGGTTTTCCGGGATGTGTTGTCTCAGCTGTATTCCAGAAAAACTTCATGGAATCTCTGGAGATTAATTTAACCGTTACTTTTGATGCTCCTGGTAAGTTCCCCCGGCTAAAGAGTACTTTGGAAGGGTTGACCTCAATATTGGGATAATCGCCGCTCAGGGTATTTTTTATGTTATACGACATGGCGGCATTGTAAGCCGATTTGTCGGCAGTGTAGGCGCCATAACCAATTCGAAGAAACTCTTTTAAAGGCTTAATGAAATTCTGGGTTCTCACAAAACGCATCCGTTGGGCAAGCTGAGCTTCCGTATTGGGATGGTTTACTTTTGTCGGCCGCATGCGAATATAATAGGTGTCTTTCCATTTGCAGCCAACATAGTTGCCGATCTTGCCTGTAAAAGGCCCTTGACTTCCTTTTAATCTTGCCATTTTTTCCTTTCTGGTTTTGTTGGTTATTAAGGTGTTACCAAAGGTAGATATAAATTAGAAAACATTCGGGTCTTATTTTGTGTTTTCTTTTGAATCCGCCTGAGGCGGACAAGGGATTAATTCCCCGCCCCTTGGGGCGATTAATAATCTCCTTTTGATACCCCGCTGCTCTGCGGCGGGGGTAGTTCATTTTTTCCTTTAAAGACGAAGAATATCATGAGGGGATACAAAGTGGAGAAAAAGAAATTATTGCCATGTACAATGCCTTGTATTTAAAGCAGGGAAAATGAATAGACCTCTTGATCTTTCCGGCCAATGGCAGTTCAAATAAACTATGGTTTAAAAGGTAAATAATGTTAAAATAACATATTACTCGTGTTTAAAGGGTTCCCTGTTAACAAAATGAGTGATGCTCTTTCGTATATTTGCCATGTTATTTATCTAGGTCAGATTCCTGAAAGAACAGGATGTTAAAACCTCCTGCCGCAAAGGAATAAAATTAAAAGAATTAATTATGAACGAGCAGATTAAAACAAACTTTGACGAAAGAGCTGCCAACTGGGAAAAACCTCGGCAGATAAACCTGGCCAATGGCGTGGCAGATACGATGATACGCGAACTGAAACTTACAGATGATATGAATGTAATGGACTACGGATGCGGCTCTGGCCTTGTTACCTTGCGGTTGCAACCAATGATCAAAAGCATCGTAGGTGTGGACAGTTCAAAAGGAATGCTGGATGTATTTCAGGATAAGATAAATAATTCGGGATTTAATAATGTGAGCTGTCAGCTGGCTGATCTTGAAGACGATGGCAGGGTGGAAGGCAAATTCAATCTGATCGTAAGCAGCATGGCTTTTCATCATGTAAATAAAATACCGCTGTTGCTGGAGCGCCTTCATGACCTTTTACTTCAAGGTGGGAGCATTGGAATTGCCGACCTTGATAAGGAAGACGGAACCTTTCACAGCGATAATTCAGGCGTAGTTCATTTTGGCTTTGAGCGAAATTACTTAAAAACCCTGTTTGAACAAGCCGGTTTCCGCGACATCAAAGACGTAACTGCTACCAAAGTGGTGAAAGAAGTTAAAGGTAAAGGCATCTGTGAATTTCCCGTTTTCCTGATGACAGGTAGAAAATAGGGGAAATTCGACATCTTACAATGGCATGTGCGCCATCATTTAAGGCAAAACAAGTTCGTTTCACGTTATCAATGACAACTATTTGTAAAAATCTGATATTCTGGATTTTTGAACACCCATTAACGATTTGGAAACATCAAAAATCGTTAATGGATATTCAACATTTTTTTTAGTTGTCATATCACTATGCGTGCACCTTTTTCCGAGGTGTTGGGTCTTAGAAAGTTGTGAATCTCCTAATGTGCTTTTCAGCTTTCGGCATTACCGGCAATAAAAAGAGCCGCCGCTCCCAAGGCGAGGTCCTTCAGCAACATAATCATGGAAAGTTGAGCTCCTTTGCACCGTGCATCATTCCGGGCAGGTGGATGGTCAAGACAAAAATCAACATCAGAATGGACAGGAGAATCATTGACAGCCTGACCTTTTTGTTGATGAACAGGCTGATGGCCGCCAAAACAAATCCTAATCCCACCAAATAAATGAAGAAAGTGTGAAAAGGCAAAAATGAAGGAACCATGCTTGCCATTTTACTTCCATACATGAAATGATTGAAGCCGAATACTAAAAATGGCACACCAAAAATGATGCGGCCGATTTGCGATAATAATTTGTTGTTCATAAAACCCTCTCCGTTTGGGTAGAGAGGGGCTCTTATAAATAGGGCTGGCAAAGTTTAAAGTCCAGCCCGTCAGAGGATTGGCTTTTGGAGCAATGACGCGGGAGTCTTTTTTGTTGAAATATAAAGACCATTTCCAGTTGCTGCTGTTTTTCCGGTTCATTTCACTGAAATTCCGTTCAGATGTTGTTTTCATATTTAAAATTTAGACGGATGTTATTTACAAATTTAAGCATATTCGATAAAAAAATTCATTCGTGTTTTTTTATTCATGGCTAACAATAATAACAACTGCGGATTTTAGGAAAATAATGAGACTGTTTAAGAAATCCAGGGCAACTTGTATCTCTTTTATCCGTAAAATAAAAGGAGATATCGGTCAGTAGGGCCTAAAACTTACGTATCTTTGCACGCAAGATTTAAAAAGGCCGGTTCCTATGGCCTTGAAGGGAAAAAGGTTTTATATGACAAACAACCATACATTTCATATTCCCGTTATGGGAATAGGATATACCATTGACACTCCGTTAAAAGTTTCTCAGCTTGGTATCGATTCAGTAATTTCACTCGTTGATGACATCCTTCTTGAGAAGTTAAGAAAGATGTACAGTGAGAAATTTGAACTCCCTTTTCAGGAGATTACCGAAAAAATTGAAGATTTCAGGGCCAAGAGGATTACTTCGTATCTGAATTTGATGAATCAGCTGGCTGAAAAGAAGTTTGAAGAATTCAAAAATTCTGCTATTGAAAAAAGAAACGGGATCAAGGAATATTTCAATTTGCTTCCCGACAAATCGACCTTAAAACAGGAGTTTAACAATCTGCTTGAAAAGCATTTCAATCTAAACGAAATCAAATCCTGGATCAATGAAAACTTATCCCGTGGCAGCATTGATGTGAACATCATGACTAAAGTGGATAAGGACAACTACCGAAACGGTGAGAAACTTCCTGTGGAATTCAATGATGCGCATGCTGCATTGAGGGGTTATGCCAACAGTGATTTAAAATCTTCCATCATTCTTTCAGCAGGAATGAATCCCAGGTTGTATAGTTATATTGAGCAGTTCGAAGACTTTTATCCCGATGTTCAAGGGGAAATTAGAAAGAAAATTGTGTTGAAAGTTAGTGATTTCAGATCGGCACTGATCCAGGGTAAGTTTTTTGCAAAAAAGGGATTATGGGTATCCGAATATCGTATTGAATCGGGACTAAATTGCGGCGGCCATGCTTTTGCCACCGAGGGCTATCTGATGGGACCGATTTTGCAGGAGTTTAAAAACAACCGCGAAGAGTTGATCTCGTCGGTTCATGAAATCCTGATTAAAGCGCTGGCACAAAAGAACCGACGGATTCCCGAAAAGGTTCTGCCGCTGAAAATTACTGCTCAGGGCGGTGTGGGAACGGCTGAAGAGCATCAGTTTCTGATGGATGAATACCGCGTTGATTCAGTGGGTTGGGGTACTCCTTTCCTTTTGGTTTCGGAAGCGACTTCAGTCGATGATGAAACGGTTAACAAACTGATGGATGCCAGGGAAGATGATTTGTATTTAAGTGATATTTCTCCTTTGGGTGTTCCGTTCAATAATATGAGAGGAAATACCAAAGATTTTGAAAAGGAATCTTTGATCGGGATCGGAAAGCCCGGAAGCTCCTGCCCGAAAAAGTACGTTTGTTTAAATAATGAGTTTACCGGAAAAGGCCTTTGTACGGCTTCGAGGAGCTATCAGTATTTAAAGCTGAAAGAACTGGATAAAGTAGAGGGTATATCCACTTCGGAATATCAAAAAAGACATGATTCGATCGTTGAGAAATCATGTATTTGTGTGGGATTAGGGACTTCCGCTTTACTGGCCCACGATCTTGATACAAGTGATGAAGGAACCGGCGTTTCAGTTTGTCCGGGGCCCGGAATGGCTTATTTTTCAAAAAAAATGACTTTAAAAGAGATGGTGGATCACATTTATGGCAGGACCAACGTCATTACCCGGACCGACCGCCCCAATATGTTTGTGAAAGAGCTGAAGCTTTATATCGATTATCTGAAAAATAAGATTGAGCAAGCCAAAGAACCTGTTTCAGGAAAGCAGGAAAAATCTTTACAGAGTTTTGTCAATAACCTCAAAGATGGAATAAATTACTATCATAATTTATTCGAAGGCTTGAAAGATAAGTTTGCAGAGACAAAATCGATCATTCTGAATGATTTGAGCAACAGTAAGACAATTCTTACTCAGCTGAATACTGAAATTGAAGAAATGGCCAATCCGGTACCTGCCGGACATCATGTTGAAGCATGAAGGAGGGCTATCATTAAAAATGTCAAAAGAAGCCGGGCATCCTGATATTTTGTTTGTGAAAGATGGGAAAAGAAGAAGATGAATTTTGTGGTTAACCTATATCAGGGACGGACATTAAGATGTTGGCCTCCTTCTGAAATCTCAAATCGTTAATCGATGTTCGATATTCACCACTTCATTCAATAACAGCGTCTTACCACTTCCTGACTATTGTCTTACTATCGTCTGACAACCGTATCAAATCTCAAATCATTAGTGGGTATATGGAATCCTACAGAATTTATAAAAAAAGAAAGAGCCTCCCATGGGACTCGAACCCACGACCTGCTCATTACGAGTGAGCTGCTCT
>CAZPPK010000128.1:0-8600 GCA_964588415.1 uncultured Lentimicrobiaceae bacterium | reverse complement strand
AAAACTGATAAGAAATATCAACCTGAATTTATATGTACATAACTACTGACCTCAAACGATTTAATACGGATTTTGGAAGGCTAAGTTTCTTACTGGCAGATGAAAAAAGTTGGCGCAAATTAATGTTTGAATAAAGATTTCCTATCTGAGTTACTTTCAGATGCCTTTCCCCGGAAGGGTTTTCCATTCAAATGTATTCAAAAAGTGGCGAATATCGCCTTTGATGAACTGGATCACAGGTTCCAGCGAATCATTGTTGGGAACAACGTAAAAATAGAGCGAGCCTCTAAGAAAATTCTTTGTGCTGTCGGTTAAAAAGAACTGATAAGGAGAAGCCACACCGCTTCCGCGGATGTCATAAGTCAGGCCGAACAAATTTCTTTTCGGGTCCATAATCAGGCTGTCTTTGATGGCATTGGCCTTGGGAATATGCTCCACCACCATTCTTCGCGCATCTTCCAGATATTTTATCAGGTTATGATTAACTACTTTGTAGCTGATATGCACCGTGGCGTGGAACCTTGGAAACCGTATGTCGATCCAGTATTTCTGATTGGGAGAGAGCGGGTCGTTGGTAATTCGTGCGTAAGTTGGATATTCGAAACGATAAGGAAAGGTAGTGTCGAAAGACTGATAGCTTCTTTTGGGCAAGTCAATTCTGAAATACCCTCTCGGTTTCGGTGTGTAATTCGACTGGCACGAAACTTCAGCCAGCAAAAGAACCAGCACAAAAAGAATTGTCTTACTATTCTTCATTGTCTTTATTATCATCATCATCAGATTTACGAATAGTGACTTTCACTTTGTTGATCTTCCTGGGATCGGCATTCAGGATCTCAAATTCAAAAGGTTCGAGCATGATTTTTTCCCCGGTTTTTGGGATTTTTCGCGCCAGTTCCAGAATCAATCCGCCCAGAGAGTCGGACTCTCCACGATGACTGTCGAAGAATTCGTCTTCAATGCCTAAAATTTTGCACAGGTCGTTCAGCATGGTCTGAGCATCAAAAATATAAGTCAGGTCATTGAGTTTTTTATAATGAAAGGCATCATCTTCCTTATCAAATTCATCATTGATCTCCCCTACGATCTCTTCGAGAACGTCTTCCATGGTGATGATCCCTGAAGTGCCGCCATACTCATCAACCACAACGGCCATGTGAATTTTTTTGTCCCGGAATTCCTGTAAAAGGTCATTTACCTTTTTGTTTTCAGGTACAAAAAAGGCGGGACGTAACAATTTCTGCCATCCTATTGGATCTTTCTGGTCAATCAGCGGCAGCAAGTCTTTGATGTATAAGATTCCTTTTACATGGTCGAAAGACTGGTCGTAAACCGGAATACGCGAAAATCCCGAATCCACTACAATCTTAATCAGGTCGGGAAAAGTGGTATCCAGATCTACTGCGGTGACATTCACCCGCGAACGCATCAGCTCGCTGGCTTCTTTGTCTCCGAAAGTTGCAATCCCTTTTAAGATCATTTTTTCGTCTTCCGGCGTGGTGTCGTCCACGGTAATATCAATGGCATCAGACAGATCGCTCATGCTGATCAAAACCTGTTTCTTGGCCAGGCGGACGTCCACAAATGAAGTGGATTTTACCAGCAAAGCACTCAACGGCCGCAACAGAACCACCAGCACATCCAGGGCACTAGCCATCATCAGGGCAAAAGGAACCGGTTTTTTATTGGCATAGATCTTTGGAAGAATTTCCCCGAAGATCAGAATGAAAGAAGTGACAATTATGATTTGAACCAGAAAGGTAAGCACAGGACTCACCGAAAGATTAAAAATCAAAGTAGTCAGGTAAGTAGAAATTACCACAATACCCACATTGATAAAATTATTGGATATCAGCAAGGTAGCTAAAAGTTTTTTAGGCTTATCTCGCAAAGCGAGTACCTTTTTTCCTCTTTTTCCCTTTCGTATGTTTAGCTTCTGGATGTCGGAGGGCTGAAATGAAAAAAAGGCGGTTTCAGAACCGGAGATCAATCCGGAAATGATAAGCATCAGAATAAGTACAAGCAAAGTGATAATAACCTCAGCCGAAAATCCTTTAAAAAAGTTGGCGCTGAGCAAGACATTGACAAGATGAGGATCAGGATCTAATTCTATTACTGCCAAAGTATTATTTTCTAGTTGTTTCGATAAAGCAAAAATAGTAAGAAATTTATAACCCCCTGCAATTACGGCGTAAAGTAAAAGTAACTTCTATGAATGTCAAATAAGAAGCCTTGCAGATGCACTGCAAGCGATGATCAAGAACCTGAAAGGGTAATATTTTTTTAGAATGGGAGATCATCATCTTCCAAAGATTCTGATGGGCTGTTTTCTGGTTCAGGCGGAGGTGTTGAATTGCCCTGATCGCCGGTATAAGGCTCTGATGAACGGCGTACCAGTATATTGATTTTATCGGCAATAATTTCAGTAATGTAACGATCGTTTCCGTCTTTATCTGCGTATTTGCGGGATTTAATCTTCCCTTCAACATAAACCAGGTCGCCTTTAGCAATATTTTTCTCAGCTAAATAACGGTAACCGGCAATGTTGTGCCATTCAGTTTGATCGACCCAGTTGTTTTCTTTATCTCGGTAACTTTCTGTGGTAGCGAGTGTAAAGCTGATTTTTTTGTTGCCGTTTTCAAAAGTGAAGGTATCCGGATCTTTTCCGATACGCCCGATAAGAATTACTTTGTTTAATCCTGCCATAATGGTTGTTTTTGTATTAATGAATGATTTTTTGATCCTGCAAATAACGAACAATCAACTGGGGTACAGGATACTTGTTTAATTTAGATTTAGGTATCAAAGGTAATGAATTTTTGAGTTCTTTTTTGAATTTCTCCGGTAAAATAATGGGGATAAAAAGGGCGAAAATCCTTAAGTGGGTCAATTTATGTTCATAAATCCTGGAAGCATCGTTTACTTCAAATTCCGGAAAAGAAAGAACGCCTTCTTTTTTTGCCAGAGATAAAGCTTCCCGGGGGCCGGAAAGAGATTTAGTAGATTCTACTGATGGAAAGTCGTAAAGGTTCTTCCAGATATCATGGTTTTCTCTTTTTTTTATGAAAAACCAGGGTTCTTTAGGCGACGAAGTCTGAATGACGAAATAATAGATATATCGGTCACGAACAGGCAATTTGGGTTTCTTTACAGGGAAATCGGCAGGACTTGCCTTTAAATAAGCCACACATTGTTGATTAAAGATACAGCTGGAACAATTGGGATTTGCAGGCAGGCAATGTAACGCCCCAAATTCCATAAGTGCCTGGTTAAAATCTGCCGGCGGATGATTTTGCATGAGTTTAGCAGCTTGTTCCGTGAATTCTGTCTTTCCACGGATTGTGTCGATGGGTGTTTTCATCCCGAAAATTCTCGACAAAACACGATATACGTTTCCATCTACTACAGGAGCCGGTATTTCAAATGCCAGGGAAGCAATGGCAGCGGCGGTGTAGTCTCCAACTCCCGGAAGGGATCTAAGCTCCTGGAGATCAGCAGGAAATTTCCCTTCGTATTCTTCAACAACCCGCTTAGCGGTTTTCATCAAATTGTCTGCCCTGTTGTAATAGCCAAGTCCCTGCCATAATTTGTAAACCTCATCCTTAGAAGCTCTTGAAAGAGAAAATACATCCGGATAAGCTTCCAAAAAGCGTAAATAATAATTCAAACCCTGGTTAATACGTGTCTGCTGAAGGATCACTTCAGAAAGCCAAATGGCATATGGATCGTGGGTGCGACGCCAGGGTAAATCGCGTTTGTTTTGTGCATACCATACACTCAATAATTCCCAAAAATTTTCGTTCACTTGATGAAAATACTTAATAAAGAAATAATTAGGTCAAAAAAAATGTAAAATTCTTAGTAATTATAAAAATTCTTAGTACTTTTGTCCGCCAAATTAATAAACTATTTATAAATTAATTAAAAAATAGAATCATGACAAAAGCAGAGATTGTAGCAGACATTGCCAACAAAACAGGAATTGAAAAAGTAGCTGTACAAGCTGTTGTTGAATCTTTCATGGAAAGTGTTAAAGAAACCATGGTAAGCGGTGAGAACGTTTACTTAAGAGGATTCGGAAGTTTTATTATCAAAGAAAGAGCTGAAAAAACAGGCCGCAACATTTCAAAAAACACTACAATCGTTATTCCGGCTCATAAAATTCCCTCCTTCAAACCTGCAAAGTCTTTTGTAAACGAAGTAAAGGAAAACACAAAATAGTTTAAAATTTTAATTGTAACAAAATGCCAAACGGAAAAAAGAGGAAGAGACATAAGATGGCGACCCACAAACGGAAAAAACGTTTGAGGAAAAACAGGCATAAGAAGAAATAATATTTCTTTGCGTTTTATAAGCCGGCGCCATGCAGGGCATGGCGCCGGCTTTGCTTTTTGCCCCACCAGACTTGGGTTAAATTGATCTGTACTACCTTTTAATTTAAACCCTTTAGTGCAAAATTTGATTAAGTAAAACAATATTTGAGTGAACAAAGAATTAGTAATCGATTCGAATGGCACAGAAGTGAATATTGCGCTACTTGAGGACAAAGCCCTGGTTGAATTACATAAAGAACAAAACAACAACGATTTCACGGTAGGTGACGTTTTTTTAGGCAAGGTGCACAAAATTATGCCCGGTCTTAACGCTGCTTTCGTGAATGTCGGTTACAAAAAGGATGCTTTTTTGCATTACCTTGACCTGGGCCCCCAGGTACTTACAATGAACAACTACACAAGGTTGTTGATACAGGGGCGCGGCGACAGGATTTCTTACAGTAAATTCAGACAGGAACAGGATATTGAGAAAACCGGGAAAATTACCAAGGTCCTGAGCCCCGGACAGGAAATACTGGTTCAGATTGCCAAAGAACCTATTTCCACTAAAGGACCGAGAATATCGACCGAAATTTCTTTTCCGGGACGATATTTGGTGTTGCTTCCATTTTCTGACAAAATTTCTATTTCCCAGAAAATCAGGGGAAACGAGGAAAGAGGCAGGCTTAAACGCCTGATAAAAAGTATAAGGCCCGAAAACTACGGCGTAATTGTTCGTACCGTGGCCGAAAATAAAAAAGTTGCAGAATTGGACACAGACCTTAGAAACCTGGTTTCAAAATGGGAAAAAATATCCACTAAACTACCGAACCTCAAGGCACCGCAGAAAGTATTAAGTGAGTTGGATCGCACTTCTGCCATATTAAGAGACCTTCTTAACGAATCATTTAATAACATTTATGTTAACGATCCATCATTATATGAAGAGTTAAAATCCTTCATCTCCCAAATTGCTCCCGAAAAAGTGAATATTGTGAAGCTTTACAAAGGCCGGGAAGCGATTTTTGAGCATTTCAGCATTGAAAAGCAAATTAGAAATTCTTTTGGTAAGAATGTTACCATAAAAAGCGGCGTTTATCTTATCATTGAACATACCGAAGCACTTCACGTTATTGACGTAAACAGCGGTCATCGTGTGAATAAGGATAATTCACAGGAACAAAATGCACTGACTACCAATATAGAAGCCGCTACGGAAATTGCCAGGCAGTTGCGTCTCCGCGATATGGGTGGAATTATCGTCGTTGATTTTATTGACATGCGCGATGCCCGCAACCGGAAAGCCCTGTTTATCCACCTTAACAACGAAATGGCTAAAGACAGGGCGAAACATTCTATTCTCCCGCCGAGTAAGTTTGGTCTGATCCAGATCACACGCCAAAGGGTAAGACCGGAAATGAACGTGGAGGTTCTTGAAAAATGCCCGGTTTGCCATGGTACAGGAGAGATAAAATCCAGCATTTCTCTGATTGATGATATTGAAAATAACCTGGAATACCTTCTCAGAGATCAAAATGAAAACCACTTGACCCTGACGGTTCATCCGTTTATTTATGCATTTTTGACCAATGGTTTTTTTTCTTCTAAACAGTGGAAATGGTACTTTGAATTTAAGAAATGGATCAAAATAAAATCCATGAACAATTACAACCTGCTGGAATATCACTTTTTAGATAAAAATCAGGATGAGATAAAACAATAGCTTACAGAGGCTGTCTCGAAAGAGATGGTCTTTTTTTTTGGGTTAGAAAGGTAGGAGAGTCGGAAGGTGAGAGGGTAAAACGGTGGTGTTACAATAGTGAAACAATGGTCAAACGATAGTTAAGTCACTGCGTGAGTCTAGTCTCAAGATTATCTGACAATCGTTTAGCACGAATTCCAGTTTAACTTTGTGCCCCATAATTTTAGGCATTTTATGAACTCATGCAAAACGGGCGTTCTTTTCAGGATGGACACTAATTACGGGAATGGGCGAGTGATTTACCATCTGAGATGCATAAGACCCCATCCATAAATTTGCCGTAGTGGTTTCCTGTTCAGTCATAATGGTGATCAGGTTAGCCCTCTCCTTTTTAGCATATTCAATCACTGTTTCACTGATGTTGTCAGCTTCCAGAAAGACCGACTTGTAACGGACTTTATTTTCCTTAAAATAAGTCTCGGTTTGCTCCACATAATTCCTGATACGGAACCGGATGTCATCCAATGATGACGTATATAAGCCCAGTATATGCACTTCCGAGTTAAAATACCTTGCTATTAAAGCAGTTATAGGAACTTTTTGACGGGTAACCGTTGTGCTGTCCAAAGGCATAACAATGGTTTTGAGATCTACAGAAGAATCCACGCCTGCCCGGATGCTCATGATAGGAAGTTTGCTGGAAGAGACGATACGATTGGCATTGCTGCCGATCCAGAATTCTTCGAATCCTGACGAACCATGTGTTCCGACAACAATCAGGAATGCATCAACTCGCCTGGCGACATCGCAAATGGCTTTATATACCTTTCCTTTTTCGATGTAATAATCGATTCCGGTATCTTTAGCAGTACCATACTTTTCAACAAGTGCCGTAAAACGCTTCTTAACTTCTTCCTGAAGGTTGTCCGGTTCTAATGTAAAAATTTCTTTTGAATAATCCAGATGGTTGGCCCAAACCATGCTAATACCGGCTTTTGCGTGTTTTGCAATCGAAACTACGTGCTCCAGGGCGTTTAATGAACACTCCGAAAAGTCAATGCCCACAACAATTCTTTTGCTCATTTTCTTTGGGGTTTAGTTGGTAAATAATTAATTAACAACTATTTATTTAGTCTTTGCAATAACAAATCCAATCCCCTGGTGCTCTTTCTTCTGGATGATTATGGAGTAAAGTTAACTTCATCCTGTATTTCCCATGCAAGGGGATAGCTTCTTTTGATTCGTTGTAAAAAACGTATGGCATTTATTCTGCTCCTGAAATCACCCACACGGACTCTGTAATAAGGCTCGTTAAACGTGATGTAAGCGGGAATGCCGTATTTTGACACAAACTTGTCCCTGACAACCAATGCTGAATTTAGTGCATTATTGCCCGATCCTTTGAAGATTTGAATCCGGTAACCAAGAACTGTCTGGAATTTTTGGTTTTGCACTAAATTAAGCTGCAACAAAGAATCTATCCGAGCGTCCCCAACATACTGGTGGGAAAAATCGCGCAACGTATCCTGTGCAAACAGACTACCTCCCAATAATATCAATCCGGCTATCAAAATCAAATTCTTCATTTTCATAAAAATTATTGAATCATATCTTCTTCTTGATTTTCATAATAGGAGGCCTGCAAACTCATAATCGGCATCTTTGCCAAATGAATCAATTGCTGCGAATAAGGACCGAGAAAGCGGCTTCCCGTGGTGGTTTCCTGATCGGTCATAATGGTGATCAGGTCAATTTTGTGACTGTCGGCATACTCGATGATAGAAGTAGCTACGTTATTTGCTTCGCACGTGTACAACTCGTGTTCGACATCAGAATCTTCTAAGTATTTCAAAGCTTCATCACCAAAAGAATCAATACGGCGGCGAATGACACCAAGTGTTGAATTATAAACTTTTAATAAATGAATCTTGGCGCCGAATTGCTTTGCTATCTGAACGGTAAAAGGTAGCTTCCGTTTGGTTTCCAACGAGCTGTCCAGAGGGAGCAAAATATTTGAAATTTTATTGGAAACAGGGTAATCACATTTGACTGTAACCACAGGACAAGGTGCCGAAGTCGTGATACGAAAAGCATTGCTGCCAATCCAGAATTGCTCATAACCGCTTATACCATGAGTTCCCGCAATGATCAGATCCGCTTTCAGCCGGAAAGCAATCTTGGAGATTTCCTGATAAACTTTACCTTTTCCCAAGCTCATTTTCATGGAAACTCCCGGGTATTCTGAAGCATATTTTTTGATCAGATCCTTTAGGAAATTCTTTTTTTCAATACGAAGTTCTTCTTCAATCGTATCGACGAGATTGCTTGGAGATACAGTGTTATCAACCCAAACCAGTTCAATTGCGGCAGACAACTTTTGGGCATAAACCAAAGCATACTCCAATGCGTGTTCCGAATTTTTCGAGAAATCGAATGCAACGACAAGCTTTTTCATGGTTTTACTCTTTTGTCCAATGCACAAAATTAATCATTCTTCCTGCATCGCCGATACGATTGCTAAGGTAAGCAAAAAATAATTTATACGACTTTGGGGAATTGTGAAAAGAGAATTTTTCAAATATTAT
>CAZPPK010000127.1:0-8634 GCA_964588415.1 uncultured Lentimicrobiaceae bacterium | reverse complement strand
TTATTATATAATTTACCGGTTGTGTTTTTCTGTTTTAAATTAGAAATAATACCGGTTACAGGGGCATAAGTATTTTGCAATATATCAAATATTATGCTATTTTTGCACCCTTAAAAATAAGAAAGTAAAACATAAATAGTTAATTACAAATGCAAAACAAAGGAGCTATCAAGTTCGTTGCAATTGCCTTTGCATTGGTTTGTCTGTACCAGCTTAGCTTCACTTATGTAGGAGGCAGGGTTAAAAAGCACGCAAGCGAATACGCACGAAACGGAAAAGCAATCAGTGAGGCACAACAACTGGCAAAAGGAAACCATGCTTTGGAGACATATTACCTGGATTCTATTTCCAAGGCACGCGAAAATTATTATCTCGACAGTGTTGAGAATAAGCCTGTTTTCAATATGCTCATTGGGAAATATACCTACAAAGAAGTTAAGGATCGTGAGTTAAATCTTGGTCTTGACCTGAAGGGCGGAATGAACGTTGTCCTCGAAGTCAAAGTGGAAGATATTATCAGGACTTTGGCCGGTAGCCGCGCAAATGACCCGGTTTTTGTCAAGGCTCTGAAGATGGCAACCCAAATGCAAAAGAACAGCAACAAGGATTATGTTACACTGTTCGGTGATGCTTTTACAAAAGTAGATCCCAATGCACGACTGGCTTCTATATTTTTATATGAGTTTAAGAATCAGGGCATAACTATCAATTCTTCGAATTCACAGGTGATGTCCGTTCTGAAAAAGGAAACTGGCGGTGCTGTTGATCGTACGTTCCAAATTCTTCGTACCCGTATCGACCGTTTTGGAGTTGCCCAGCCTAATATTGAAAAACTGGCAACCCAGGGAAGAATTCTGGTTGAGCTGCCTGGTATCAAAGACCCGAGTCGGGTAAGGAAACTCCTTGAAGGAACTGCAAAATTACAGTTTTGGGAGACTTACAACTTTTCCGATATTCATACCTTTTTTGATGAAGCCAATACTAAATTGCGGGAAGAACAGGATTTGTTGGACAGCAATAAAGTGGTTACATCAAAAGGTACGGCAGTAAAAGGTAAAACAGTTAAACAGGCTTCTGATACAACAGCGAATGCCCTGATTAATAAAATATCAAAAGACACTTTAAATCAAAAGGTTAATGAAGCTAACTTCAAGCAATATGCTGAAAAGAATCCGCTGTATGCCTATCTACAACCTTCCTATTATCGGGGAAAAGATGGTCGCTATACCGCAGGTAATACTGCCCAGGTTGGAATTGTTGCTATTAAAGATACAGCACGTGTAAACCATCTTCTTGCGCTGGTGAAAGATGTCTTTCCACGAGACATGAAACTGGCTTGGGATGTTAGGCCGAAGTCACGAACTCCAAATTATTTAGGGTTATATGCATTAAAGGCCAGTTCGAGAGATGGCTCTTGTGCTTTGGGTGGTGATGTAATTTCAGATGCCCGTCAGGATTTCGACCAAAACGGACGTGTAACTGTTGATTTGCAGATGAACAGCCAGGGGGCTAAATCATGGAAAAGGATTACCGGTGACAACGTTGGAAAACAAGTTGCCATCGTATTGGATGGTTATGTTTATTCATGTCCCGTTGTTAATGACGCTATTCCCAATGGTCGTTCTTCCATTTCAGGTGGCTCTATGTCCGTGGAAGAAGCAAAAGACCTTGCCAACATTTTGAAAGCTGGTAAACTTCCTGCTCCGGCAAAGATTGTAGAGGAAGCCGTGGTTGGTCCTTCTTTGGGACGTGAAGCAGTTCATGCGGGTATGGTGAGTTTTCTCCTTGCCTTCATAGCAGTGCTAATCTACATGATCATTTATTATAACAAAGCCGGCTTGATTGCAAGCTTTGCGCTGGTGGTGAACGTGTTCTTCCTGTTTGGAGTTCTGGCATCATTGGGTGCTGTACTGACACTTCCCGGTATCGCCGGTATTGTCCTTACGCTGGGTATGGCTGTGGATGCCAACGTTATTATCTATGAACGTATTAAAGAGGAGGTGCGAGCGGGCAAGGGCATCAGGTTGGCCATTCAGGATGGATACAACAATGCTTACTCCGCCATTATCGATGGTAACGTAACTACCTTATTAACCGGTATTGTTCTTTATGTTTTCGGAACCGGTCCTATTCAGGGATTTGCTACTACTTTGATAGTTGGTCTGTTGTCATCTCTGTTCACCGCTATCTTTATTTCCCGGATTTTCTTTGAAAAACTACTCTCAGACCATAAAAAGATCACTTTCTCTTTCAAATGGACTGCCAATACGCTTTCTCGTGCCCATTTCGATTTTATTGGTGCCCGTAAGAAAGCTTATCTCTTTTCTGGTGGGATTTTTCTACTGGGTATGGTCTCACTATTCACCAGAGGACTTAATTTTGGTGTTGACTTTACCGGGGGACGGACTTACGTAGTTCGTTTTGACCATAATGTTAAAACCGAAGCGATAAGAAAATCTTTAACGGCAGTCTTCGATAACCAGGCTCCAACGGTTAAGACGTTCGGCCCTAATAATCAGATAAAGATTGTAACTAAATATCTTATTCAAAGTGATAGAGATGATGTTGATTCCCTTATACAGGATAAGTTATACCAAGGTTTGAAAGTCTATTATAATAAGAAGATCACTTTCAAAGACTTTACTTCCGATACCGAAGGAGAGAATAAACTCTTGGGTATTTTGAGTTCTCAAAAATTTGGCCCGACTATTGCTTATGACATACGGGAAAAGGCCTATTTTGCAATTTTCTTCGCATTGCTAATCATATTTGGCTACGTCGCAATTCGATTTAAAAATTGGCAATATGGCTTGGGAGGTGTGGTCGCACTGTTCCATGATACATTGATAACGATTGGGATTTTCTCATTAGGTTATGGGAGATTGCCGTTCGGTATGGAGATCGGCCAGTCGTTTATAGCGGCTATTCTAACCATTATTGGTTATTCCATTAACGACACGGTGATCATCTTCGACAGGATACGTGAGAATATAAAACTGTTCCCAAAACATTTTCTAAAACGAAATATGAATGACGGAATGAACCAGACATTGGCACGTACCATGAATACGTCAGGGACGACACTTGCTGTATTGTTTGTGATCTTCCTTTTTGGTGGTGATGTTATCCGCGGATTTACGTTTGCCTTGCTGATTGGTATTATGTTCGGTACTTATTCTTCTGTTTTTATTGCCAGCCCAATTGCTTACGATTTGCTCCATGGTCGCAAGGAAGAAGAAAGGGAAACAGGGGATGATAAGTCTTCCAACAACAAAAAGAAGAAAAAGAAATAAATTTTGCTGTTTTAATAATAAAATCCGGGCTATGTAGTCCGGATTTTTTTTTTGCAATGAAAATGGTATAACATTCCTGATAAAGCTTCTTATGAACTGGATTATTTGATTTTCAATCTGATGAGAGTCATCTGATTCGGGCCTTTGTTATTTTTTAACTGAATTTAAAAAATGTTTAGATTTGGAAGATCAAGTCTGTAAACCTAAATCAGTTGAGAAATGCAAAAAAAATTATCTCAAACCAACAAATATTTTAATTATAATCATACTTCATATCTTGTATTGATTGTCTTGTTCGTTTTCCTTTTTCAGGAATCTGCATTTGCACGAAAAAGGATTTCTATCAGTACCAAAACTAGTGAAAACAACTATCCGGATAATTTATTCAATAATCTGAGATACAGAAATATTGGGCCCTTCAGGGGTGGCCGTTCTGTTGCAGTAGCAGGTAATGCGCAACAACCTGAAACTTTTTATTTTGGAGGAGCTGCGGGTGGTGTTTGGAAAACTGTCGATGGTGGAATCTCTTGGCAAAATGTTTCCGATAAGTTTTTTAAAACTGCAGCTGTGGGCGCTTTGGCTGTCGCTCCATCTAATCCAAATATCATTTATGCCGGTATGGGCGAGCCTTTTATTCGTGGAAATATGGCAACTGGTGATGGGATATACAAGTCTGCAGATGCAGGAAAAACCTGGAAGTATATTGGATTGGAAAATACGCATGTGATCAGCAATATCGTTATTGATCCTCATAATTCGGATATTGTTTATGTGGCCGCCTTAGGTCATGTTTTTGCAGACAATAGCGAACGTGGGATTTACCGTTCAAAAGATGGCGGGAAGTCCTGGCAGAAAATACTTTATGTGAATGATAAAACCGGTGCTTCAGATATTGCTATGGATCCTAATAATTCACAAATTCTATTTGCAGGCATGTGGCAGTCTTACCGCAAACCATGGAAGTTGTCAAGTGGTGGCACGGGAGGTGGATTGTTTAAATCGGATAACGGCGGCAACACCTGGAAGAATATTTCTCATGATCCAGGCTTGCCAACAGGAATTCTCGGAAAAATTTGTGTTTCTGTTTCTGGTGCTAATTCAAACAGGATTTTTGCAATTATTGAATCCAAAAACGGAGGAGTTTTCCGCTCCGATGACGGTGGAAATACCTGGAGACGCCTGTTTCATGGATCTGAAATAACTCAGCGTGCATGGTATTTTTCTAAGATTTATACCGATCCAAAAAATGAAAATCTGGTGTATGCACCACAGGTTGAAGGGATACTGAAGTCTGTGGATGGAGGCAATCATTTTGAAGCGATACGTTCCCCGCACGGCGACAATCATGTGCTTTGGATAAATCCAAAACACACCAATATTCTGATAGGTGGAAATGACGGCGGCGCATCCGTATCTTATGATGGAGGAAAATCATGGTCTTCAGAGGATAACCAACCTACCGCTCAGTTTTACCACGTCGCTTTGGATAACCAGTTTCCCTATCATATTTTTGGAGCTCAGCAAGATAATTCCACTGTGGAAATTGCAAGCAGAACTTCCGGTTATGGAATTACGGAAAGAGATTGGTGGCCAACGGCAGGAGGGGAAAGCGGATTTGTGGTTCCCGACCCGGCTAATCCTGACATCACTTACGGCGGAGGTTATGACGGGGTACTTACAAAATACAATCGTAAAACAGGACAACGCCAGCATATTGACGTTTGGCCGGACAATCCTATGGGGCATGGAGCCATCGGTTTAAGGGATCGCTTTCAATGGACTTACCCAATTATGTTTTCACCAAATAATCCCAACGAACTTTATGTGGCATCACAGTATGTTTACAGAAGTAACGATGCAGGCATGAGCTGGACGCGTATCAGTCCTGATTTGACCCGGAATGACTCCACAAAACAATATCCTTCAGGAGGTCCGATCACTCAGGATAACACAGCGGTTGAATATTACAATACAATTTTTGCTTTGGCCGAATCTCCGGTAAAAACCGGAGTATTGTGGGCTGGTTCAGACGATGGATTGGTGCATGTTTCTCAGAATAATGGTAAGACATGGGTGAATGTAACACCAAAAGATCTTCCGGCATGGACGACTATCAGCACTATTGAGCCTTCACATTTTGATCCGGCCACAGCTTATATGGCAGCCAGAAGATACCGATTGGACGATTTTGAACCATATATCTATAAGACCACAGATTATGGCAAGCATTGGAAAAAAATCACCAACGGTTTGCCCATTGATGGTTCGTCATTTGTCGTAAGACAAGACACAAAGGACCCTAATTTGCTTTTTGCCGGAAATCTGACAGGGGTTTATATCTCCTTCAATAAGGGAAAACGATGGCAGTCGCTTCAGTTAAACCTTCCCCACGTTCCCGTGAGGGATATGGCAATTCAAAACAGGGAAAACGACCTGGTCCTTGCTACGCATGGCAGGGCGTTCTGGATACTGGATAATCTTGAAGTTTTGAGACAGCTGAATGGAAATCTGGAACAGTCAGTTGCTCATTTGTTTAAACCAGAGCGTACATATTTGACAAGGGGTTATGGATTTCACCGCTCGGGAATGACCTTCGGGGAAAACCCGGCCAACGGCCTGGTGGTTTATTACTATCTGAAAGAAGCACCAAAAGAAAACCAGACAGTTAAGTTAGAATTCCTGACTCAGGCCGGGAAGCCCATTATTACTTTTTCCAATATGAAAGATCCGAATGGAAGACCTGTGCATGTTTCAAAGATGTTTTATAGGGATTCAACAAGAACACAGCGTGGTCTTTTGCCTGCTGAAGCAGGGATGAACCTTTTTGTATGGAATCTAAGATACCCAAATGCAAAATCAGTTCCCGGCGCAGTAATATGGGACGGAAATATGTCAGGGCCACATATAGTTCCCGGAACTTATCAAATGAAACTCATTGCCGGAAATGACACCCTGACACAGAATTTTAATGTGGTGATCAATCCACGTTACAAAGTGACTCAGGAAGGTTTGCAGGCACAGTTTGATTTGCTTATGAAAATACATGCCAAATTAAACAAAACTGATAAAAGCATTCTGAAAATACGAAAGGCTGAGGGCCAGATAAATGGTTATTTAAGTCGCTTAAAAGGTTTTTCGAAAATTGATTCTTTGAAAAAAGCAGCCAAGCCTGTCATCAAGAAACTGGGCAGGATAGAAGATGCTTTAATTCAGGTGAAGTCACATGCATCAGAAGATCCGTTAAATTACCCCATAATGCTGAACAATAAGCTTGCTACATTGGCAGCAACAGTAGGGGCATCGTATAATCGGCCAACGCAACAGGATTATGAAGTATTTTCGGAGCTTTCAAAGCAGGTTGATGCACAACTGAATGAATTGAAACCATTGCTGGATCAGAAAGTGAAATCGTTTAATGCCCTTGTTGATTCACTGCACGTTCCAGCGGTTTATCTTCCTGCCAGGAAATAGACACTTTTGATTATTGAGATAAATTTCCCGGCAGGATTGTCTTGCCGGGAAATTTAATTTTCGTTCAGAATATTTTTCAGATAATCCGGGTGAAAATCAATTTTTTTTGAAATATCAAAAGCTTCCTGAATAATGCTGTCAGGATAGCCGTTGATTTGGAGAATCCGGATGGCATTCCGGTTTTTATTTTTACCTGCTTTGAGTTTGTAATCGAAGTCCACGTTTTTATGGTCTACTTGTTCACTAAAGTGATAAAGCTCATATTCCTTTTTCAATAGATCAGTCAGCTCCATGTCATGTGTAGATACAAAAACAATATTATCAGCTTTGGCCAGCCACGAAAGAACAGCTTTCCCGGCAGATACGCGTTCAACGGTGTTGGTACCTTTAAATATTTCATCCAGAAAGAACAAGTTGGGTGTATCCTTTTGACTCTCCAGAATCATCTCTTTGATGGTCAGCACTTCTTCGAAATAATAACTGCGGTCGTTCACCAAGTCGTCGCTGATCCTAATAGCTGACGAAATTTTCATCCGCGAAAGCGAAAATGAATCTGCAAAACAGGTGTTGATAGTCATTGCAGTAATGGCATTAATGGCAATGGTTCTGATGAACGTAGTTTTTCCCGACATATTTGAACCGGTAATCAGAACTGATTTCTTGTTTATTTCAATGCTGTTCGGGACACAATTCTCAATCAGCGGATGATAAACGTTTTTCACAATAAGCGAATGCTGATTTTCAGTAATCTCCGGAATACAGTATTTTTCATGTTCCTTTCTTAAAGCAGCAACCGACATCAGGACGTCCACTTGTCCCACAAAAGAAAAGATTTCTTCTATTTCCACTTTTTTCTTCCAAAGCTGTTTCAAAAGGCTGAATAGCAACAAAGGCTCCAGCAGGAACTGAATTTTGATAAATTCAAACAATAACCAGATTAAGGATGCAAGATCACTTTCCAACCACGGACCGATGTCAAAAAATGAAAGGCGAAAACCTACTGAGTCCACATATTTCAGTGACTTTTCCAATGCCGGATTTATTTTTTGCAGATCTTTAATATTGAAAAGCTTTCTTGCCAAACGATTCATCCGAATCAATTCGGGCAACAGCCCCAGATAGGTGTACACATTTCTCTTATTATAATAATGTATCACTAGACTCGCGATGAAAAAAATAATGTAGGGAAAGAGAAAAATAGGATTTATAAATATCCCGATGATGGTAAGGATGTTCAATACAGTGATGATAGGGACAATGGTAAACCATTTGGGTGCAGAAACCGGTGCTTCCTGAAACAGGGATTGGATAAAAAAAGCATCTGTGCTGTTGAGTTTATGAAGATGGGAAATGATAGCAGTTCTGAGTTCCGGTTTCTCCATCATCAGTTTAATCAAAGCCTCTTGTTGTTTGATTGTGCCTGAATCCCCCGGAATTCCGCGGAGTTTATCATATAAATACTGCTGGCCAATAGAAGAATAAGTTCTGTCCAAAAAAGTAAATAAATCTTCAAAATCTAGGTCGTTGCAGGTTTTATCCGAAAGAACCTGGAAATTTTCTGAGTGATCCTTGTTCTTGAAGTATCTTGCAATTAATTCGAAATCAAAAGAGTCGTCTTTAAACTTTCCAAATAATCGTATTAGATTTTCAATTTTTGTTTTTACACGGTTCGATTTCATTTTTACAGGTTTTCAATGTTTACCATAATGACAATGAAGCAGGTAAAAATTACCTTGTCTTGATCGACCACAAAATTATAAAAATAAACGGATCGGAAGGTGGCAGAAGAACAGCAAGATACCTGAACTCAAATTTTCAGGGCAAACGCATCATTTTTCTTTCACTTCTGGTTAAAGCAGGCTGGATAAAA
>CAZPPK010000126.1:0-8719 GCA_964588415.1 uncultured Lentimicrobiaceae bacterium | reverse complement strand
TAATTAAAGTCTTTAAGGATTATTTTTTTGAATCCGGCAGTTGCATAAGAACGGAACCTTCCGTCTTTGCCAGACCAGATAAAAAATGCATCAAGTGAAGGATGGCTTTCCACGAAAGCACGTGACTTCCGATACCCCATCTCCATAAAAGCAGTTGCATAGGCATCTGCCAGGGCAGTATTTTTTGTAAGTACCGAAACACTCAGCAACCTGTGTTGTATAGGGTAGCCAGTTACAGGGTCAAGAGTATGTCCATAACGATGGCCGTCTATTACATAATATTTCCTGTAATTTCCAGAAGTTGCCACTGACATATTCGTCAAGCCAACAACGGCTTTCAAAGTCCTGGGGGCATCTGCATCAGGCGCAGGTTTTTCAATTCCTACATTCCATGGGCTGCCGTCGGGTTTTCTGCCGATGCCTAATACCTCGCCACCAATGTCTATCAAATAATTATGTATTCCCTTTGACTCGAAAAATTTTCCGACAACCATATCGGAATAACCCTGTGCGATACCGTTAAAATCAAGCTGCATACGCGGATCCTGCTTAATCACTTTCCCGTTTACTATTTTTATTTTCTTGTACCCCACAAATGGCAGAATACTGTCTACAATATGTTTAGTGACATGCTCGATATTTTTAAACTCAAAACCCCATACCTCCGAAAGGGGCCCGACGGTCGCATCGAAAGCACCATGAGTAGAATCGGATACAACCACAGAATACTTAAAATTTCCAATGAAATTTGAATCCAAAACGACATTGGGATCATTGTTGTTCACACGTGATATGATCGAAGTCGGGACCCACAACGAAACCGACTGATTAAAGGCATTCAGGATTGAATCGACCTGGTCAGTGAAATTGCGGTGCTGCGGGTCGAAATAAAGCATTGAATAATATGTTCCCTGGGCACTTCCCTGGAGATGTACCGGTTTCATCTCGTTTTTGGGTGTGCAAGAGTTCATCACTCCTGCAATAAGCAGGGACAATACGAGGATCACAACATTATTAATTTTCATTTTTTAAATTCCTTTATCATGAAACATATTTCAAAAACAGGCAAAAGTATATCAAAAAAAACATGGATTCTCTTTTAAAAAATCCATGTACATTTTTAAGAGAATCAGCTTCCGAAATCGTCAAAGCTTATCATCTCCTCTGGAACGCCAAGATCGTCCAGCATTTTCATCACGGCGCTGATCATCATTGGCGGGCCGCAGAGGTAATATTCAATCTCTTCCGGTTCGGGGTGATTTTTCAAATAGGAGTCATAAACCACCTGGTGAATGAATCCTGTTTTTCCTTTCCAGTTGTCTTCGGAAAGCGGCTCTGACAAAGCAATTTCAAAATTAAAATTATCGTTTCTCTTTTGAATTTCTTCAAACTGATCCATATAGAACAGCTCTTTTGAGGAACGTCCGCCATACCAGAATGTAGCCTTACGGTCGGTATGGGCTGTTTTGAAAAGATGAAAGATGTGCGAGCGCATGGGAGCCATTCCGGCGCCACCGCCGATAAACATCATTTCACGCTGGGTGTCTTTGATAAAGAATTCCCCGTAAGGGCCTGAAATGGTTACTTTGTCACCCGGTTTTCTTGAGAAAACAAATGATGAACAAATTCCGGGGTTCACTTTCATAAATCCATTCTTTTTTCTATCCCATGGCGGCGTAGCGATACGGATATTCAGCATGATCATGTTTCCTTCAGCAGGGTGATTAGCCATGGAATAGGCACGGTAAATCGGTTCCGGATTCTTCATTTTCAGATCCCACATTTTGAAATGATCCCAATCGCTACGGAACCGCTCATCAATATCCATGTCTTTGTACTCAACTTCAATTTTAGGAACATCAATCTGAATGTATCCACCGGATCGGAAATCCAGGTTCTCACCTTCAGGTAATCTAACTACAAACTCTTTGATAAAAGTAGCCACGTTACGGTTTGAAACCACTTCACATTCCCATTTTTTGATACCAAAAATTTCCTTCGGAACTGTAATATCCAGATCTTCCCGGACTTTCACCTGACAACCAAGACGCCAGTTGTTTTGCTGTTCTTTCCTTGAGAAAAATCCGGTTTCTGTGGGTAAGATGGTGCCAGCACCGGAATTTACCTGAACACGGCACATCCCGCAGGTTCCACCACCACCACAGGCTGAGGGAAGAAATACCTTCTGGTTGGCCAATGTTGATAAAAGTGTTGAACCCGGATCTACTTCCAGTTCGTCTTCACTATTGATTTTAATTTGTACTTTTCCCTTCGGCACCAGTTTTGCCTGGGCAAACATCAAAATAGCCACCAAAAGTAAAATAACTAAAAGGAAAACAACAATACTGACAGGTAAAATAGTGCTAATTCCTATAGATAGTATAATCATTTCGCAAATTATTTTTTAGATTTTAATTCCCAAAAAGCTCATGAAAGCAATCGCCATCAGTCCGGTCAGAATAAAAGTTATCCCAATCCCTTTCAAAGCGGGCGGAACGTTTGAGTATCTGATTTTCTCACGAATGGCGGCAATAGAAACGATGGCCAGAAGCCAGCCAAATCCAGAGCCAAAGCCGAAAGCTGTTGCTTGTGCCAAGCTTTGATAATCTCTCTGCTGCATGAACAAAGAACCACCGAGGATGGCGCAGTTCACAGCAATCAGTGGGAGAAAAATTCCCAGTGAATTGTACAGGCTCGGGGAGAATTTTTCAACGACCATTTCCACCAGCTGGGTTATAGCAGCAATCACTGCAATGAAAATAATGAAGCTCAAAAAACTCAGGTCAAGGCCGGCAAAAGCTGGTGAAATCCAGGCCATAGCCCCAGGTTTTAATATATAAACATTTAAAAGGTAGTTAACCGGAACAGTAATGCCGAGTACGAAAGTTACTGCCGCTCCTAAACCTACCGAGGTGCTTACACTTTTGGACACTGCCAGGAAAGAGCACATGCCCAAAAAATAGGCAAACACCATGTTGTTTATGAAGATCGACTTTATAAATATGTTAAATATCTCCTGCATAATATTATTCTTTGATTTTTTCTACTTTTCAATTAATGAACGTTTAAAATAACGTTGTACCCAAATAATGGTACCAATGGTTATCAAAGCCATAGGGGGCAGGATCATCATGCCGTTATTTTGATAGCCCATGTGATAAAGGCTTTCGGGAACAATGTGAAAGCCAAAAAGTGTTCCTGAACCAAGCAGTTCCCTGAAGAAAGCCACTATGAGCAGTATCATTCCATAACCCAATCCGTTGCCGATTCCATCCAAAAATGAAGGCCATGGTTTGTTAGCCATCGCAAAAGCTTCGAGGCGTCCCATGATGATACAGTTGGTAATAATCAACCCCACGAAAACCGACAGCTGTTTGCTCACATCGAACACAAAAGCCTTCAGTAACTGGTCTACCAAAATAACCAGGGTAGCAACAACTACCAACTGGACAATAATCCTGATACGGGGAGGCATACCGTTTCTGATTAATGAAATGACCAAATTAGAAAAACCGGTAACCACCGTCACGGCCAGCGCCATCACGAATGCTGGTTTCATTTTTGCCGTTACGGCGAGGGCAGAACAAATACCGAGTACCTGAACGGTAATCGGGTTATTCAGATTAAGCGGACCAGTAAGCAATTTTAGGTTTTGCGTAGAAAATATAGGCTCGCGTTCCTGATTTTTTGTACTCATAAGCTATGTCTTAACTATGTTTCTTAATATAAGGTAAATAACTTTGCAACACATTCATGAACATATTGTTCACTCCATTACTGGTAAGGGTAGCACCTGAAAGGGCATCTACACCATGAATCCGCTCACCGGGAGCCAGTTTCCCAATACCGCCTTTAACTACTTTGATGGAGGTAAAATTTCCATGTTTATCAAAGATAGTTTTGCCAACAAACTGGTTCTTAAAATGAGCTGATTTAATCTCACCACCCAGCCCGGGAGTTTCTGACTCATCACCAAAATAAACACCTACGACCGTTTTAAAATCTGACGTGAGCGCCACATTTCCCCAAATAGGGCCCCATAAACCCTGGCCATACATCGGAATGATATAAATCTTCTGATTATTCACCTCAGCGATGTACACAGGAAGCTTGTAAGGTTTATTGTGTGCTTTATTATATAATTCTGCTTTCAAATCTATTTTAAAAGCAGGAGCGTCTTCTCTGGGACTTTTAGTATAGTCGTTCAGAATATCACCTTTTGCATTAACAACCTGTTCATTAACAATGTATTTATTGAAATAGGGAATGGCATTCTTTACAGTTACTCCTTGGATTTTGACTGCAGAAAGAATCCCTTCCATCTTGTCGATCTCGATATTTCTTTCCTGAAAAGGCTTTAGTAATACAGATGCCAGAGAAAGAAAAGCAGCTGCCAGAATTACGACGATACTTGCATATCTGAAAATATATCCGTTCGAGTACATAATACTTAATTTACTTTTTGATTAACAGCCAATTCAACACGTTTTAAACGTTTCCTGACATTTGCTTTTACTACGAAATAATCCATCAACGGAGCAAAAACATTTGCCAACAGGATAGCCAGCATCATACCTTCCGGGTATGCCGGGTTGAACACCCGTATCAAAATCGCCATCATCCCGATAAAGAAACCATAAATATATCTTCCCTTGTTGGTCTGTGCAGAAGTTACCGGATCGGTAGCCATAAACACGGCGCCAAAAGCAAAGCCTCCCAAAATGAAATGTTCCCAAGCAGGAAGTGTCATGTATGCATTGGCTCCCCAAAGATTAAACAACAGACCCATAATTAATCCACCTGTGAAAACTGAAAGCATTGTACGCCAGTTGGCAACTCCGGTGATCAGCAGGAACAATCCGCCAATTAAAATCAAGAATGTTGAAGTTTCACCAATAGACCCCGGCATGAATCCAAAAAACATATCATGTACCGAAGGCAAACCGAGATGATTTAAAGTTGGGGCAGTATTGGTAAGAAGTTTCCCAAGCGGAGTTGCGCCTGAAAAACTATCAAGTTTATCGGCAATCCAAACTTGTCCACCGGACATGCTTGAAGGATAAGCAAAGAAAATAAATGCCCTTGCCACCAGGGCAGGATTAAATACGTTCATGCCGGTTCCCCCAAAAACTTCTTTGCCAAAAAGAACGGCAAAAGCCACACCTACGGCAAGCTCCCAAAGCGGAAGATCGGGCGGAACAATCAACGGGATTAACAATCCTGTTACAAGGTAACCTTCATTAACTTCTTCATGGCGAATTTGGGCAAAGATGAATTCAATTCCCAAACCAACAACATAGGAAACGATAATCAACGGAATTATCTTTCCCAATCCGTAAACAAAATCCGGCCAAAATCCGGGAGTCTGACTGTAAGAAAGATAGTGCTCATATCCAATATTCCAGGTACCGAATAAAAGGGCGGGAATCAAAGCAAAAATCACAAACATCATGGCCCGTTTCATATCTACAGCATCCCTAATATGAGCGCCACTCTTTGTTACAGTATTCGGAACAAAAAGAAACGAATCAAAGGCATCAAAAGGCGATTCTAACTTTGCGAACTTTCCGCCTTCCCTAAAATTCGGTCTTTGTTTATCTAAAAAATTTTTAAGCGCTTTCATGCGAATATTTCAATTTCCGTTTATACTAACTCATTTCTTTACGTATCAAATCCAATCCACTGTGTATGATTTGTTGGATCTCTGTTTTCGACACATCGACAACTTCGCACAAAGCAAAGTCTTCTTCATCAATCTCATAAATTCCCAGGTTTTCCATAGCATCGATATCTTCAACAAGAATAGCCTTAATAAGCTGAATAGGGAAAACATCAAAGGGGAAAACTTTTTCGTACACCGAAGTCAGAACATAAGCTCTTTTACCACCGTGCAGATTTGTATCTAGTCTGAATTTTTTATTTGGATAAAGGAATGTGGGGAAAGTTTTGGAAAAACTGAATTTTCCAAAACCCGGAGTTATCCATCCCAGAAATTCAGAATAGTTTCCTTCGGGAATCACAGTAACCATGTTATCGTAATATCCGATAAAACCATCTTTTTCGATGGCAGTGCCGGTCAGGACATTGCCGCTGATGTAACGAATCTCACCATTGGCAACATTTTTGGCTACCATTCCCTCAATAGAAGCTCCTTTGTATGTTTTATAATATTTCGGACGTTTCACTTCCGATCCGGCCAATGCCACCATTTTCGATGCATCATACTTTCCGGTCAAAAACAAACGGCCAATGGTAAGTACATCCTGAGGATTTACATACCAGATAATATCACCTTTATTAATAGGATCGAGGCGGCTGATGTGAACGCTAACATTTCCGACAGGATGCGGTCCCTGAAAACTATTTATTTCGACATTCTTTGCGTTCAAAAACACTTTCGAAAAAGTTTTCTTTGCATGAACGTTTAAATAGACTTTTCCCGGGGTCAGTTTTCTCAAAACATCCACGCCGGCCTGAAATTCAGTTCCATGGTTGTGGAGCATCAAATCATAATCAGGAGCAAGAGGACCACTTTCAAAAGCAGAAATAAAAATGGACTTGGGTTCATCTTTTACATCTGCAATAACTGAATAAGGACGTTGTCTCACTATCGGCCAAACACCACTTTTCAGGAGTTTTTCCAATATTTCATCACGTTTAATAGAAGAAATATCTGCTGCTCCAAAATCGAGTGATTCATTTTTGCCATCAGATTCTACGATGACTTCAAGGATCTTTCTTTTGGCTCCTCTTTTGATTTCCTTTACTTTTCCACTGACAGGGGAAGTGAAAACAATTTCGGTCCTGTATTTATCCATAAATAAAGGACTTCCGGCTTTCACATCATTTCCTTCCTCAATCAAAAGTTTTGGAAAACAGTCATTAAAGTCGGTAGGTTTGACTGCAAATAAGCGATCGTTAAGGTCAACAACAGTCTTCTCGGCCTCTCCTAACAAATTAATATCCAGGCCTTTTTTGATAGAGTATACAGCTGACATATATAAATATATTCATGTGATTTTGCGCCGGCAAGTTAAATAATTAACAGTTATAATTAAGGATATTAATGAAAAAAAATTAAACTAAGGCCCGTTTTTCAAAACTCAAGCTTTTCTCAAACATCAGGAAGCTTCTCAATATGAAAAAATTAGGTCTATCTTTGTTCATAATTTTTTGATTATAATTTATGATAAAAAATCTGCGCTACTTATTTTTCTCCCTTTTTATTTTTTTTAATCAGTTGCATTTAGCTGCTCAATCCTCTGACAATCAAGACAGTACTTTTGATGAAAATATTGTTTCCGTGCAACTTCATCCTGCTGGTTATCCGTTAAAAGAACCCGTCATAAATTTGAATTCGCAACAACAACTGGAGCTGTCGTTCGATGATCTGAACAACCAATATTCGAATTATTATTACACCCTTATTCATTGTACTTCCAACTGGAAAACATCGCAGTTGACTCCCATGGATTATCTTTCTGGTTATCTGGAAGGCAACATTACACAATATCAGTTTTCATTCAATACCCGAACCCCTTACGTTCATTACAGCCTGCTCTTCCCTACCAGCGAGATGCAACCGAAACTGTCGGGAAACTATCTTTTGGAAATTTACCTGAACAATGGCGGGGAAAAACAATTGATCCTTACGCGAAGGTTTTTTGTTGATGAACAATCCATCACCATCAATGCCCATGTTGCACTTCAGCCAAAAGACCTGCAAAATGCCGGCAGGATACAACAGATCGACCTGAATTGTCAGGTTCCAAACGGCATATCCGATGAAGCAGAACAGCGCTATAAGATTACCATCAGGCAAAACGAACGCTGGGATAATGCAAAATTCGACATCCATCCTACATCGGTGGTGCTGCCACAGCTCAATTTTGATTTCCCAAACGGAATTGTCTTTAACGGAGGCAACGAACCGCGGTTTTTTGACATGAAAAGTTACGACTACCTGGCACAGAATATTGCACTGATTATCCGTAAAAAAAATTACTACCTGGTAACACTTCATACCGACTTTTCAAGGGCCGGCAGTCCTTTTGAAACATACACCAATCTCCATGGCAAGGAAAGCATCACGGCGGAAAGCGGACGGAATCCAAACACGGAAGGCGATTACGCGCTGGTTAATTTCAAACTGAAAGTTCCCGAATTTAAAAACGGAAGGGTTTATATATTTGGGGCACTCACCGGTTGGCAATTCAATGCGCTGAACCTGATGAAATACAATCCTTCCTTCCGGGAATATGAAGGACAGCTTTTGCTGAAACAAGGTTATTACGAGTATTGGTACGCCGTAGTAAAGCCGGGAAGCACAGAAGGCAACATCACTCCTGTGGCTGGAAATCATTGGGAAACCAACAACACTTATATCATCTACGTTTACTACCATAATTATTTGCCCGAATACGACCGGCTGGTAGGTGTACAGACCATAAATTCACATTAGATTCCGCTGACTATCAACGGGATTTCCATTGGAAATTCAAAAACTTTTTCTAACTTTACACGGAAATATTGAAAACCGTGACCGTGACTTTTGCCAATATCTTAAATCGCAAATCTTTAATCCTTGTTCGACATTCTTTCCAAGTTCTTCCGACTTCGGCCTTTCTTCATTTTTCCTACCCTTGCTAATTCGGGTTTGCCTGGCCGCTGGCAGCTACGGTGTACCCACATCTTCTTTTACTAATCGTATTCCTTCAAT
>CAZPPK010000125.1:0-8737 GCA_964588415.1 uncultured Lentimicrobiaceae bacterium | reverse complement strand
TTAATACTTAACTTCTTTCTGGTATTTTTTTACATTACCTCCATATGCGGCACAATTGGAAGTGGTAGCACAGGAAGTAGCCATTAGTGCAATAAAGGCAAGTGTTATCAAAAGGATCAATATTTTTTTCATAATTTTACAATCATTATTCTTACTTACACAAAGTAATAGACAATTTGACTAAATAACAACAATTTTCTAAATTTATTGCATAAAAAGTACTAATGGCTTCAGCAGAACCTGATATCCACGAAAGTTGGAAATTTGCTTTAAAGGATGAATTTGAAACAGATTCTTTCAAAAACTTAAAGAGCTTTCTCCAGGAAGAAGTTAAATCACAAACCATTTATCCTCCTGGAAAATTGATCTTTTCCGCTTTTAATCTCACGCCACTTACGGCTGTGAGAGTGGTAATACTCGGCCAGGATCCATATCACGGCAGGGGACAGGCACATGGACTAGCTTTTTCTGTTCCTGACGGAATAGCAATTCCACCGTCTTTGCAGAATATTTATAAGGAATTGCATACGGATCTCGGAATTCCCATTCCTACGACTGGAGATCTTGAAAAATGGGCAAAGCAGGGTGTCTTGCTTCTCAACGCAACACTTACGGTACGCGCTTCTCAGGCCGGATCGCATCAAAATCACGGATGGGAACCTTTTACTGATCAAGTCATCCGCACAATTTCTGAACTCCGTGCCGGAGTAGTTTTTCTGCTTTGGGGACGTTTTGCCCAGGATAAAGAAGCTCTGATTGATACTTCCAAACATTTTATTCTGAAAGCCCCCCATCCTTCACCCTTTTCGGTTTACCGTGGATTTTTTGGTTGCCGCCATTTTTCGAAAACCAACGAAATCCTAAGAAACAACGGAATGGGCGAAATTGACTGGAATCCGGTATGATTATTTTTGCAGAATCATATTCAACTCGCATTGCTAAGAATCTTGTACAAATGAAGCCTTTTTGGTTTCCACTCCTTTTATTCTTCTGTTGAGAATTTCTAATGTGTATTTTTGCCGAAAATTTTCTGATGAAAAAAATAGTCTTTGCTACTGCAAATAATCACAAATTAAAAGAAGTCAGAGATATTCTTGGCGATAGTTTTGAAATTATATCTCTGAAAGATATTGATTTTAAAGAAGATATACCTGAGACAGGTAATAGCCTGGAGAAAAATGCATCCCAAAAATCCCATTATATTTTTGATCGTTTTAACATCGATTGCTTTGCTGATGATACGGGCCTTGAAGTAGATGCACTTGGAGGAGCCCCGGGAGTTTATTCGGCCAGATACTTCGGTGAGAATGCAACCTATGATGAGAATGTTAACAAGTTGTTGTCTGAGTTAAAAGGAGTTCCCAAAAGGATCGCACGTTTCAGAACCGTAATTTCTCTGCTTATTGATGGTAATGAATATTTCTTTGACGGCGTAGTGGAAGGGCATATCATTGATCATAGATATGGTTCCGGTGGATTTGGATATGACCCGATTTTTGTTCCAGACGGATATAGTCAAACGTTTTCAGAAATGGAGCCTGAAATAAAAAACTCCATCAGCCATCGTGGAAAAGCAATAAAAAAACTTGCTGATTTCTTGAAATCAAATTTTTCAGAACAAAATACTTGAGCCTTTATTTAAGAGGACTACTTGCGTAGCGAATTTTGTTCTGTTTTTGGTCATCTTTAAATAACGAGATAGCAAAAGGTTTTGGAAGTGTTTCAAAAAGTATCAAAAGGGTGTTACGTTATTTCAATGAAGATGTATAATTTCAGCAACAAAACTAACTACAGTATAATACTATTTTTCATTAAGTTTGACCTTCTTTAAAATCAAACACATGTCTCTTATTATTCAGGAAGTTAAGACGTCAAAACAAAAAAAGGAGTTTGTTGAATTACCCTTTAGAATTTACAAGAACAACAAGTTTTGGGTACCTCCTATAAAAGCCGATGAACTGAAATTTATGGATCCTAAGCATAATCCTGCTATGGAATTTTGCGATACCAAGTTTTGGCTTGCTTACCGGGACAACAAGGTGGTTGGTAGGATCAGTGCCATCATCAATCATAAATACAACGAAAAGGTTGGAAGAAAACTGGGGAGGTTCTCTAAGATGGAAATTTTTGAGGATTACGAAGTATTTAAGGAACTCATGGATGCTGCTGTTGGCTGGCTTAAAGAAGCAGAGATGGTGCAAATACATGGCCCGTTGGGATATACCAACCTGGACAATCAGGGTTTGTTAATTGAAGGATTTGGCTATTTGCCGTCGGTGGCTTCCGTTTATCACATGCCTTATTACCATGAATTTTTGAATGATTATGGTTTTGAAAAAGAAATCGACTGGATTGAATTTCGTTTGAATTTGGGAGAAGATGCTATTAAAAAGGGACAACGTGGAACAGAAATTATCAAAAAGAGGTATGGCATTGAAGTGATGAAATTCGAGAAAACAAAGAATCTTTTGCCTTATGTTGGAGAATTGTTCGATGTATTTAACCAGGCTTTTGCAAGATTGGATTTTGTTGTTCCCTTCAACCAGGAGATGATAGAAATGTACTCCAAAAAGTATTTAAAAGTTATTAATCCTAAATATGTTTGCCTTGCTAAAAAAGACAAACAAATTGTGGCCTTTATGATTGCAGTACCTTCTCTTTCCAAAGCTTTGCAAAAGGCAAATGGAAAGCTTTTCCCTTTTGGCTTTTATCATATCATGAAAGCCATGAAGAAACCTGAAGTATTGGATTTCTTTTTAGGAGGAGTTAAACCTGAATTTGAAAGCCAGGGAGCAATTGTTGCTGTATATTCTGAAATTCAGAATCAGATGATGAAAGACGGAATTCATATTATGGAGACAACGGGGAACTTTGAAAACAACCACAATGTTATTGCAAACTGGAAAAATTTCGATCATATCCAGCATAAAAGAAGAAGGTGTTTCATTAAAGATCTTTAGGATTTTCCTACAGTCTAAATTATTTACAGAGATCATTTTTTGCCCGTTGGGAATCTGAACTGCTGATTTTTTCTGCAATGCCTAATAGTTGTACATAACAAACGTTTGTTAAGATTCCGGTAACGGAAATGACTAAAACTTCCTCCAAATATTGTTTTTATCTATTTATTTTTTGATTAATCATTGTTTTTCAGTTATTTAAATCCAATTTACTTGGATACTGACCTTCGATTAAAAAACTGACGCTTTGTGAAGTTTTTTTGCAAATAAATTGTCTGTTTGAAAAATCTTCTACTTTTACTCCGTCGAAACAAAAAAATGACAGCAATAACTTTCAGGCATATTATTATCTCTTTTGTCGTCCTTATTGGTAACAGCCTTTAAGTCGGAGAGAGATTGTATTATTGAAATAATCAAAAAACTCTCCGACATCGGGGAGTTTTTTTTATATAAAAATTTGAATAATGAAACACCGCCTAAGAAGTAGTACAACAACTCAAGGGAGAAACATGGCTGGCGCCAGAAGTTTGTGGCGTGCCAACGGAATGACAGAAGATCATTTTCAAAAACCTGTCATTGCCATTGTGAATTCTTTTTCCCAGTTTGTTCCCGGACACGTTCATTTGCATGAAGCAGGACAGTTTCTGAAAAAATTGATCCAGGCACAGGGTTGCTTTGCAGCCGAATTCAACACTATCGCCATTGACGATGGAATTGCCATGGGCCACGACGGAATGCTCTATTCGCTGCCATCGCGCGATTTGATCGCAGACAGCGTTGAGTATGTATGCAATGCTCATAAAGTGGATGCCATGGTTTGCATCAGCAATTGCGATAAAATCACGCCCGGTATGCTGATGGCGGCCATGCGCTTGAACATCCCGGCGATTTTTGTTTCAGGCGGCCCCATGGAAGCGGGGTCAAGAAATGGAAGGAATTATGATCTGGTGGACGCGATGGTCATGGCTGCCGATGACAAAGTCAGTGACGAGGAGCTTTTGGAAGTGGAAAAGATCGCCTGCCCCACCTGTGGTTCTTGTTCCGGTATGTTCACTGCAAACTCAATGAACTGCCTGAACGAAGCGCTCGGCATGGCACTTCCCGGAAATGGTTCGGTGGTTGCGACTCACGAATACAGACATGCCATGTTTGAAAAAGCAGCCAAGCTGATCGTGGAAAATACTTACAAATATTACAGAGATGGCGAAGACAGTGTTTTACCGAGGTCCATCGCTTCTAAAAAAGCATTTGTAAATGCTATGTCGGTGGATATCGCCATGGGCGGTTCTACCAACACCGTGTTGCATCTTTTGGCTGTTGCTCATGAAGCTAAAATTGATTTTTCCATGAAAGATATTGATGATCTTTCGAGGAAAGTACCGAATCTGTGCAAGGTGGCTCCGAGTTCCCAATATCACATGCAAGATGTAAACCGTGCAGGAGGCGTTATTGCTATTATGGGTGAGCTGGATAAAGCAGGTTTGATGGATGCCTCGGTTCACCGGATTGATTCACACGATTTAAAAACCATCCTTGACCAGTTTGATGTTGGAAGGGAAGGGCATCTCGTAGAAGCCAATATAATTTATTCCTGCTCTCCGGCTTTTGTCCCCAACATTAAAATGGGTTCTCAGAAGAATTATTATAAAACACTGGATTTGGACCGGGAAAAAGGATGTATCAGATGTGTCGAAAATGCTTATAATAGAGATGGTGGCCTGGCAGTGCTTTACGGAAATATTGCCCAAAGCGGATGCATTGTCAAGACTGCAGGTGTATCATCTGGTATGTTTTTCTTTACAGGGCGAGCAAAAGTTTATGAGTCTCAGGAACAGGCTGTTGATGGGATACTGAAAGGAAACGTTCAGAAAGGTGATGTGGTGGTAATTCGCTTTGAAGGCCCTAAAGGTGGTCCCGGCATGCAGGAAATGTTGTACCCAACTTCATACATCAAATCAAAAGGACTTGACAAAGATTGTGCGCTCATTACCGACGGCAGGTTTTCCGGCGGAACATCAGGACTTTCCATTGGCCATGTTTCTCCCGAAGCAGCTTCAGGCGGAGCCATCGCACTTATAAAAGAAGGCGACCTTATTGAAATTGAAATCGCTACGCGAAAAATAAACCTTCTGATTTCTGACGAAGAACTCGAACAGCGCCGCAGGTATGAGGAAGCCCGTGGTGAAAATGCTTTTACTCCCTTGTCTCGCGACCGGGAAATTTCGGCTTCTCTGAAATTGTACGCTCATTTTGTCTCTTCAGCAGACAAAGGCGCTATCAGACAGATTTAATTGAATACTTATAATGTTGAGTTATAATTAACAGACTTATGAAAAATATAAATCAATCACCTTATATAAAAGGAGCAAGGGCTGTTGTATTGTCCTTAATGGAAGAAGGGGTAGATACTATTTTCGGGTATCCCGGAGGTGCCATCATGCCCATCTATGACGAACTGATGGATGAAGAAGAGAAAGTTCACCATATCCTTACGCGCCACGAACAAGGCGCCGCGCATGCCGCTCAGGCTTATGCTCAGGCTAGCGGTAAAACAGCTGTATGTTTTGCTACATCCGGACCAGGTGCCACAAATCTTGTTACGGGAATTGCTAATGCTTTTCTCGATTCCATTCCAGTAGTTTTTATCACTGCCCAAGTGATTTCCAGTCTTATTGGTACTGATGCTTTTCAGGAAACAGATATCCTCGGGATCTCCACGCCTGTAACCAAATGGAATTATCAGATCAAGAATGCTTCGGAAATCCCTGCAATATTGGCAAAGGCTTTTTATATAGCTGGTTCTGGACGCCCAGGGCCTGTGCTTATTGATATTACCAAGGACGCTTTACTGAATCCGTTGAATTACTCTTACGAGAAATGTAACTGGGTTAGGAGTTATAATCCCAAGTTGGCCAAACTGAACAAAGATTCGCTTACTGATGCAGCAAAACTGATCAATGAAGCAAAAAAACCCATGATACTGGCAGGACATGGTGTGCTGATTTCCAAGGCAGAGAATGAATTACTGGAACTGGCAGAAAAAGCAGGGATACCGGTTGCTTCCACTTTGCTGGGACTCTCTTCTTTTCCGTCGGACCATCCGTTAAGTGTTGGTTTTCTGGGAATGCATGGCAACTACGGGCCGAATGTTAATACCAATAATGCGGACTTATTGATCGCTGTTGGGATGCGCTTTGATGATCGCGTAACTGGAAAACTGGCCAAGTATGCAACAAATGCCAAAATAATACATATCGAGATAGATAAAGCAGAGATCAACAAGAATGTTTTGGTGGATGTGGAAATCAATGCTGACGCCCGGGAAGTATTACAATCCTTAATTCCTTTGGCCAATGAGAACAACCATATGCACTGGCTTCAAACTTTTAAGGAAATGGATTTTACCGAGAATGAAATGGTTGTCAAAAGAGAAACCAACCCAATGCAAGGCAAGATAAGGATGGGAGAGGTCATAAAGATGATCTCTAAAAAGACTGAAGGGAAAGCCATTGTTGTTACGGATGTGGGACAAAATCAGATGGCTGCTGCCCGGTATTACAAATTTATAGAACCCAACGGTCTGATCACTTCCGGCGGGATGGGTACCATGGGTTTTGGCTTGCCGGCGGCCATCGGAGCGAAAATTGCGCGGCCGGAAAAAGAAGTGATCCTTTTTGTAGGCGATGGCGGTTTACAAATGACTATACAGGAATTGGGAACGATTTTGCAATACAAAACAGGAGTAAAAATCGTGTTGCTGAACAACGATTTCCTGGGAATGGTACGTCAATGGCAGGATATGTTCTACAATAAAAGATATGCAGCAACAGAACTCGTTAATCCCGATTTTATTAAAATAGCCGATGGATACGGTATTGCCGGAGAGCTTGTTTATGACAGGAAAGACCTGAACGATGCTGTCGACAGAATGTTGAATTCTGAAGATGCTTTTCTTTTGGAAGTATCTATTGAGAAAGAGGGAAATATTTTTCCCATGGTTGAACCTGGAAAATCAGTTTCAGAAATTTCACTTGAACCTTCACTAAAATCTTAAGTAATTATGAATAATGAGTTCACTTTGAGTTTGTTTACAGAAAACCATATCGGGGTGTTGAATCAGGTTACAAACATCTTAACCCGAAGGCAAATAAATATTGAGAGTATCACGGCTTCTGAATCTGCTGTCAATGGGGTTCATTTGATAACCCTTGTTGTCATTACCACCGAGGAGCTCGTTTCAAAAGTTGCGGGTCAAATGGAAAAACTGATCGATGTTCTGAAAGTTTTTGTTCATACACCTGAAGAAATTTTTCACGAGGAAGTAGCTCTTTATAAAGTTAGGTCAACCGCTCTAATGCACAAAGCCAATCTTGAGCAGATCGTGAGGGAAAACGGGGCGCGTATTTTGGAAATAACGCCTGAATATACTGTAATAGAATGCACAGGACATAAGGCAGATACCCGCGCATTGTTTGAAAAACTGCGTCCTTATGGCATTTTGCAATTTGCCCGCTCAGGACGAGTTGCCGTCACAAAACAAATAAAAGAATTGGTGCAGTATCTCGAAGAGATGGATGCCGCAAGCAATCAATCATAAAATAAACAATAACATTTTAAATACATTAAACATGGCAAAAATTAATTTTGGTGGCGTTGATGAAAATGTAGTCACCCGTGAAGAATTCACACTTGATAAGGCACGCGAAGTCCTTAAAGATGATACCATTGCTGTTTTAGGCTATGGCGTTCAGGGACCGGGCCAATCGTTAAATTTGAAAGACAACGGCTTCAATGTCATTGTGGGACAAAGGAAAGGTTCGGCAACTTGGGACAAAGCAGTTAAAGATGGCTGGCAATCCGGAAAGGATCTCTTTGAAATAGAAGAAGCCTGCGAAAAAGCAACCATTATCCAATACCTGCTTTCCGATGCCGGACAAATTGCACAATGGCCGGTCGTGAAAAAACATCTTACTCCTGGCAAAGCACTCTATTTTTCACACGGCTTTGGAATTACTTACAGCGAACAAACAGGAATTGTTCCTCCCAAAGATGTGGATGTAATTCTGATTGCACCTAAAGGTTCCGGAACTTCATTGAGAAGACTTTTCGTGGCCGGAAAAGGGTTGAATTCAAGTTATGCGATTTACCAGGATGCTACCGGAAAAGCTAAAGACCGTGTGATTGCTTTGGGAATTGGAGTGGGTTCAGGCTATTTGTTTGAAACGGATTTCAAAAAGGAAGTGTTCAGCGACCTGACTGGTGAAAGAGGCGTTTTAATGGGTGCTGTGGCCGGTATTATGGAAGCGCAGTATAACAAACTTCGTTCAAAAGGACATTCTCCTTCTGAAGCTTTTAATGAGACGGTGGAAGAGCTGACCCAAAGTCTGCTTCCTTTGGTGGGAGAAAACGGAATGGACTGGATGTATGCCAACACATCAACTACCGCCCAAAGAGGTGCATTGGATTGGAAAAATCGTTTCAGGGATGCAGTTGCTCCTGTTTTTGATGAATTGTATGAAAGTGTGGCATCTGGAAATGAAGCACGCATCACGATTGAAGTCAACCGGAAAGCTAATTATCGTGAAAAACTAAGCCAGGAACTCAAGGAAATTCGCGAATCGGAAATGTGGCAAACCGGAGCAACAGTAAGAAAATTACGCCCTGAAAACGGGTGATTTTTCTTGAATAGTTTTTTGTGCCGGGTTCCTGAAAAGGAGCCTGGTTTTTTGTTTGCCCTGCATGCAAACATATCCAACGGATTGCAAGACATCCGAGTT
>CAZPPK010000124.1:0-8761 GCA_964588415.1 uncultured Lentimicrobiaceae bacterium | reverse complement strand
CTAGCATGAGCAAGTAAAGATAAAGATTAATTTTGCACTCTCATGCTGTCCAACATCTCATACAAACGAATTTGGGCCGTAGCATATCCCATTATTTTGGGAAGCATGGCGCAAAATCTGATCAATTTTACCGATACTGCTTTTCTGGGAAGAGTGGGAGAGATAGCTTTGGGTGGTGGCGCGCTGGGTGGCATTTTCTACCTTGCTGTTTACATGCTGGGGCTCGGTTTCGGTCAGGGTGAACAGATTGTTGTCGCGAGGCGTTTCGGAGAAAACAAACCCCGTGAGATTGGAGTTGTGGTGAATCATTCCTTTCTTTTTTTACTGGGGTTATCCGTCATTGCTTTTGTGATCTTACGCTTCGGTTCGATTTTAATTTTGGATTATGGTGTAAAATCAAAAGATGTCCAAGAAGCTACGTTGGCATTTTTGAAATACCGCTCTTTCGGAATATTCTTTGCTTTCATCAATGTGGTTTTCCGCTCCTTCTACATTGGTTTGGGAAAGACAAAGATCATCAGCTATACCACGTTTCTGCTGGCTATCGTGAATATTGTCTTTGATTACCTGCTCATTTTTGGAAATGCGGGTTTCCCACAAATGGGCATTGCAGGCGCTGCGCTGGCATCAGTGATTGCGGAAATTTCCGCGATGATCTATTTCATTATTTACACACGTTATTTTGTGGATGTGTCTGAATACGGCCTTTTCAGGAAATTTAAGCTCCATTATGAACGGATGATGAAGATTCTGAAAGTGGCCATTCCTACTATGACTCAGCAGTTTGTCAGTTTGTCTGTGTGGTTCGTGTTTTTCTTGTTTGTGGAAAAATTAGGGAAAGGCCCGCTGGCCGTTTCCAACATCATCCGAAGTATTTATGTGATGCTGATGATTCCTATTTGGGGCTTTGCTACGGCTTCCAATACACTGGTGAGTTACCTGATCGGGCAAGGGCAAACCGATCGCGTGATGAAACTGGTTTATAAAATTGCTTTTCTGAGTATTGGCAGTGTTTTCATCATTGTTCTCCTGAGCCTTGGATTTTCAAGGGAAGTTTTGTCTGTTTATACCAACGACCCGGTGCTCATTTCAATGGGAATACCTGTTATTAAGGTCGTAAGTGTAGGAGCCTGCCTGCTTTCCATCGGATTTGTCTTTTTAAGCGGTGTTTCCGGAACAGGGAAAACAAATATTTCTCTCTATGTTGAGTTGATAGTTCTTACACTGTACCTTGGTTATGCTTATTCAGCGGTTGAAATCTTTCACGGAAGTGTAGCCCTGGCATGGACGGCTGAGTGGCTTTACGGGCTGATGATAAGCATTTTATCCTTTGCCTATCTCAGAACAAACCGTTGGAAGGCTTATCAAATCTGACAATTACTAAGTTCCGGGATGCAGATTTAATCAGGGAAATATTTCCATGAATTATGACTTTAGTGTGAATAATTTTCCTATTTCGGCAGCACCGGTAAAATGACTCGGGTTTAAAGTAATTTTAAGGCTAATTTCTTACTTTTGCAGAAATCATATTTTAATGCCATTGAAAAGCAATAAGCTGAAACCAAATAAAGTAAAAGAAAAAAAAGAGTCGAGCCCCAAAAAATCTGAAAAGAAAAGTGGGAAATCGAAAAAACCGAAAGCTCCTTCTGCCAATAAATTATTGGGGGAAATGGATCCCCGGCTGGTTCGGATTATTGGCTTCTTTTTAATTTTGGTTTCCGTTTTCATGGTGCTGGCCATTACTTCATTTTTTATCAATTGGTTTGACAGTAATCCCGAAAGTTTTGTCTCAAGGACATTCGGCCTGGGTAATTTTTTCAGTGGACATGCAGCACTGGTGAAGAACTGGACCGGGAAAGCCGGTGCTTTCTTATCATTTTGGGCAGTACAGAATAGTTTTGGACTGGGAGCCTATTTTCTGGCATTACTGGTTTTTGCCTGGGGATTGAGGCTTCTTGCCAAAATAAAACTCTTTTCCACCTGGGTGGTATTTCAGCTTATTTTTATAGGTATATTGTGGTTACCCATGGCATTGAATGGGATTTTTCCCGGTGACCCGGTGAATATTTTTGGAGGTTTGGCAGGGCAGGAATTAAATAACGTGCTGGTTCAACTTATTGGCAACGTTGGCTTGGTATTCTTTTTGATTTTTGTCCCGGCTATTTTTATTCTCATTAAATTTAAGTTCAAATTTAATTTCAAGAGAAAACCCAAAACCTTTAGTGATGAGTTTCCGGAAGGCGAAAATGATGAAGATGTTCCCGGCCGTTCCAGAAATAGCCTTGCTGAAGATAAATACAATACTGTTGAGTTTTCCGTTACGGAAGAACCGGAAGTGAACACAGAAAATGAAAATGATGATTTTCCGGAAGACACGTCGGAACTGTTGGTGCCTCAGAATTCAACAGCAACAACTGAAGATGAAGCTCCCAGTGAAGTCGAACTCACCATTGAACAGCCCAAACAGGAAGAAAAAGCCAAAGTAGTTCCCGGTGAGCACAAAGGCATTGACACTGAATTTGACCCAACATTGGATCTGCCGGATTTCAGATTTCCCGGTCTCGATCTGTTGAGTAATTACGACGATGATGTCAAAGTGGACCATGAAGAGCTTGAAGCCAATAAGAGAAAGATCGTGGAGACGCTGGATCAATATTCCATCGCCATCACAAAGATCAAAGCTACCATTGGCCCAACGGTAACATTATATGAAATTGTCCCGGCTCCGGGTATCCGAATTGCAAAGATCAGGAACCTGGAAGATGATATTGCCCTGAGCCTTGCCGCCATGGGCATCCGTATTATTGCGCCGATTCCCGGCAAAGGAACGGTGGGGATTGAAGTCCCGAATAAAAATCCCACCCTGGTATCCATGCGTTCCATTCTACAATCTGAAAAATTTCAGCACGCCAAAATGGAACTTCCGCTCGGACTTGGAAAGACCATTTCCAATGAAAGTTATGTGGTTGACCTGACCAAAATGCCACACATTTTGATTGCCGGAGCTACCGGCCAGGGAAAATCTGTGGGATTGAACGCCATCATAGCTTCTTTGGTTTACAAAAAGCATCCGTCTGAACTGAAATTTATCCTTGTTGACCCCAAGAAAGTAGAGCTGACGCTTTATTCGAGGATTGAACGTCACTACCTTGCCAAATTGCCCGATTCGGAAGAAGCCATCATTACCGATACCCGGAAAGTTGTTAGGACACTTAATTCCCTGAGCATCGAAATGGACAACCGTTACGAGTTGCTTAAAGATGCTCAGGTCAGGAATATCAAAGAATATAACGTAAAGTTTAAAGAGCGAAAACTCAATCCGCTTCACGGACACCGTTTCCTGCCTTATCTGATTTTGGTAGTCGACGAGTTTGCAGACCTGATCATGACCGCAGGAAAAGAAGTGGAAGGCCCCATTACCCGCCTGGCACAGCTTGCCCGTGCGGTGGGTATCCATTTGATCATTGCCACACAGCGGCCATCCGTAAACATTATTACGGGTACCATCAAAGCCAATTTCCCGGCACGAATCGCATTCCGTGTTATTTCAAAGATCGATTCCCGTACCATCCTCGACTCCGGCGGCGCCGACCAGCTTGTGGGTCGAGGCGACATGTTGATGTCTACAGGTAGTGACCTGATACGCCTGCAGTGCGCTTTTATTGATACGGATGAAGTGGAACGTGTTACAGATTTTATCGGACAGCAGCGTGCATACCCAGATGCATTACATTTGCCGGAATATTACGATGAAGAAAAAGAAATTGTCGGCAATATCGATTTGAATGAGCGCGACGAGCTTTTTGAAGATGCTGCACGGATCATTGTACAGACGCAGCAGGGTTCCACATCGCTACTGCAAAGGAAATTAAAACTGGGTTATAACCGCGCAGGCCGAATTATCGATCAACTGGAAGCCGTCGGAATTGTAGGCCCCTTCGAAGGAAGTAAAGCCCGCGAGGTAAAAGTTGCCAACGAGATGGCATTGGAACAGTTTTTGAAGGATTTAAACATGAAGAGTAACGAATAATAATCAGAAATTTTTATGAAGGATTTGTTAAGATTTAAATGGCTGTTGGTTGTGGCCCTTTTATTTGCCGGTGCCTTGCAGGCGAAAAATTCTCCGGAAGGACTGTTGAAGAAGACACTGGATAAAATGACCTCTTATCATAATTTTAAAGCCAACCTGTCTTATACCATGGATAACAAGCAAATGAAAATCCATGAAAAGAAAAGCGGGACCATTTTTGTTGAGGGAGATAATTTCAGAATTGAACTTGCAGGACAGATCATTATTTCTGATGGGAAAAATGTCTGGACTATTATCAAGGATTCAAAAGAAGTGATGCTGACCGCTGTTGATACTACCAATCCTTCCAGTTTCTCACCCACGGCCATTCTGAGAAGATATGTCGATTATAAGGTCAGAATGGAAAAACATTCCGATAAAGGAAGCCATATCAAAACATTGGTGTTGACATCCAAAAAAGAAACCAATTTTAAGAAACTGACACTTGTCATTGATGAGTCGAAGCTGTTGCTGAAGGATTTTTCATTGTATGACAAGCAGGGAAATGTTTTCACCTATCATATTTCCAATTTCCATTCCAATTTAAAAACAGCTCCCGGAACATTTACTTTCCGGCCGGAAGATTTTCCCGGATACGGAAAGCCGGAAGATATGCGCTAAACGGCGTTATTTAATCCTGTAGTTATAGAGAGTGTTGCCTGCAGCGGTGATGAGATTGATGTTGCCGCTCCGGTTCAGGCTGCCTACTGTGAAAGGTGTTGCTCCGGTCAGTCCCCGGCCTATAAGGATATTTCCCTGGCTGTCGAATAGATAAATGGTATTTTCGTGAGATGCTACCACGCCAAGAACTTTTTGTCTTCCGCCCAGCAAGAAGAATTCTGGTTGCACGTCGATGTCGCTTGAGAAAGTGTAGGTAAACAGCACTTTCTTAAACCTGTTGAAAACAGTTAGTTTTTTGTGATCTATGAAGATGAAATCCTTTGAGAAATCTCTGTTGAAATCATTGTACAGAAAGTAATGCTCAGGAGAAAAATGCCCAAAATTTGTGTAGGAAATTTTTCCTGAACGTGAAATATAAACCAATTGTCCTTTCTCGTCAGTGGTCAGAATGATGCCTTTGTTGTTGGTACGATTCAGGTAATAAGTCGAGTTTTTGGCCTTTTGGAAACTGCTTTTCAGGTAAATACGCTGCCTGCCGCGGCGGTTCACAATTTTGATGTTATTGTGAATGTCGGTAATTATAATATAATCCTTGCGGCTTGAAAGCAGTCGGCAAACAGGCTGCACTGTGATGTCAGGCATCCGCGGATATCCCCAGCCTCTTACAGGATTTCCTTTGATCGTGTAGTCGTATATTTTTTTATCGGCCTGTGCCAGTATGATCCTGTAATCTCTCCGGTTCGTATAATCGAACACACTGATACCATTTGTAGCCGCAGGGCGAATGGGAATGGGATAATCCGCTACAAAATGCCCTTTACGGTCAATCAGAAACAAGTTGTTGACTGTGTTGAATAAGTACTGGATTTTACCGTTTTTATAATAATCTACCTGATAGATCTTGCTGATGGGAAGACTTGGCAGGCGTTTTGTCCAAAGGATTTTTCCGTTGTAATCGATAAAATACATCCAGTCGCTGCGGTCAAAAACAATAATGTCATACTTTCCATTATGGTGATCTTTCACTAGAAATGGTTTTCCCACAATGGAATCATTAAGTTGGATTTTCCACAATGCCAGGTTTTCCTCTTTATAGGCGTTGTTGTATTCCAGCGCAAAACTCGTGTAGAACATTGAATTTTCACGATGAAATTGCAATGCCAGGTATTGAAAGTTTTTCAAGATGGATTTTGAATCCAAAAAACCGTTGGCGGTATTCCTTTCAAGATATTTGGGAAGCATTTCCAGAAAACTTCTCAGATGGAGCTGAAAGGTAAGGTTGGAAGAATGGATCATGTTGGTGGAAAAAAGCTTAAAATTGTCATTCAAGTCCAGTGTCTTCCCGGTATCGTAGTAATGGATCAACTGGATTAGATCATTGGGATTACGCGCAAAAACAGCACTTCCGTTCAATATGGTATAATATTCCCTCTGGATACCTGAAAATATTTTCCCGTAAAGGGTTGGCAAAAAGTCTTTGATATTAATTTTCCTGATAACATGATCGCCAGACCTTACAGCACGTTGTCTTCCACTATTAGACGACAAGTTTTTAAGGAGTGACTCGGCTTTGAGTTCATTATCAAAACTAATGATTCCCCAGCTTTTATCAGGCAATTCATTTGGACTGAGCGCATTGGAGACGAAACAAACTTCCCGGCTGATCTGAATAAGTCCTTTCAGGTCACCACGGTACGCCGCTTTAAAATGCCTCAGTTGCTTTTTGGAAGCCGCTTTTGAAAAATCGGGAAAAGATTTGTTTAACGCCACATTACTGTTGAAGGGAAACAGCGAATAAATATTGGAACTTTCAGCATTTTTCCGGTCATATTCCGACAAAAGGTCATTCGGACCGCTGTAAGTATATCCCGATAAAAGCAGATCATTCGATTTTACCAGCAGGTCGGCTTCCGTCCATTGTGCAAAGTGCGATAACCGTTGAATCTCAGAGCGGTATTCAGGATTGGTGAAGTCTCCCAGCAATTTCATCATCTGCGGATAATTAATATAAATTCTGGCATCTACAATTTTTCCTGAAGTTTTGGCGACTTCTTTAAATGCTTCCTCTCCGGTAAAGTTTGCTTTTCGGTGGAGAAAGGAATTCATTGCCTTTTGCAGCAGGTTTTCAGAAGGGGAAAGCAGCACCACACCGTTTAAAACAGCAATATGATATTGTTGGTTTCCTTTTGCATCGACAACATCCAGTATGTTATGATTTCCGTTTGCACTGATAGAAATCTTGATTCCCTTACCGGGATGGCCACCGGTAATTATTTTCTTTATCTGGTTTATTTTAATCGCTTTCCGGATTTGAAACAGCAACAGGTACTGATTTTGCCCATAGGTTGAATCGCAGTAAACAGCCAGGTAAAAGGGCGAATGAAGTACTGTATTGTTAAGATTCTGATCGCTTCCCGTGAGGGTAAGAAACTGTTGAATGTTTTTATCAAGATTCCCGATCTGCTGAATGCCTTTCAAACTCTTATACATCTCATTGTCATGAGAAAGCTTGTTGTACAAAGCGCCGGGATTGTCAGTCTGAAGGATAATGGCGGGCGTATCGGGGATCATCTTCCAGGGATCTCCATTTACATTGCCATCTCTGGTCAAAAGATAATAACCTCCCAAAAGTAAGATAACCAAAGAAGAGAGAATAATTGAAAGGCTGATCCTGTTCATGGGCCCGGGCTTAAAAGTCAAATTTACAAAAGAAAAGGGAGAACATTTGGCATTTAACAGGTCTTAGTTAACAAGCAACTGTTAATTAAACGGGAGGAAGTTTAAAGGCTAATGATGGGGAAGTAGAGAATGAAAAATGAAGAATGACAATCAGGGTTTCAACTCGTGTATCCGTTTAAAACAGTGTTGTCAAACAGATATCCTGAATTTCATCAAAATGGTTTTGTATGACATTACAGCTTATACCTAATATTTTTACTGGTAGTCTTTTTTAAGTTCGGTCAACTCCTCCACCATAATATCTGCTTTTTCTTTTAACACAGCATAAAGTTCATCAATATCTTCCAAATCCTTATTGGTACCTTTCATTTCCAAAGTTCTCGCTGTGTCCTGAACTTCAGGAGCAATAAAATTTGCCACCACGCCTTTTAAACTGTGGGCATTGAATCTCAACTGATCAAAATCCTTTTGATCGATATTTTTCCTGATGGAAAGAATACGTTCAGGATATTCATCTATAAAGATATTGATGATTTCCAAAACTACTTCTTTATCAAAATATTGGAAATTTTCCCGAAACCGGTCCTTCTCGATGATAGGCATGCTATTTGTTTTAATGATTTGTAGTAAATCGCTTCAAAAGTAAGAAAAAACAGAACAATATTAAATTTTATCGCTTTGCGAATGAAATTTGGGGTGTATCGGAATTCTGCGCGTGCAGAATGCACTGAGACAAGGCTTACTATATGCCCTAAACTATTGAAAACCCTTGCCTTCATATCTCTGTATCCTTGGTTGAAATAAATTCCGCAAAAGATAGGAGAGAAGGATCTTGTACTTTTTCATACTCTGAAATTATATGTTTTTATTTTTGATCAATGATTTATGCGAATACTTTATTTATTGACAGGCTCTTTACGAGTGAATTAGTAACCCTGATAAAACAGTAATTTGTGTGGTTGAGCTGATTTTAATATAGTCGAAAAGGGAATTAAGATTTCTGGAAACTGTGGAGTTATCGCTTTTACCTTTTCTGAATTTGTCCCATTGGTCAGGGTCGATTCTATCCCGTAGTCCGAATTCTGCCCGTTGTCCGTTGATTGTGATTCTTGCGAAGATGGGACATGTATCATCTTTAAGTGTCTTTGCCCGTTTAATGTAAAACGAAATTGTAAACTATGTGCCTTTAACTTTGTAACATATGTGCCTTAACGAACATGCAAAAACATTTCCCATATAAAAATTACAGGCAAAATAGAAAGCGTTACTTTTGAAGATAAAAAGAGAATCGAATGGCAAAAGAATCAGAAATCATTTTTTATCGAACAGGTGATGGAAATGAAGTTGTTTAAAGTTTCCGTAATAAAATAACCGAGAAAGCCAGTAACAACA
>CAZPPK010000123.1:0-8787 GCA_964588415.1 uncultured Lentimicrobiaceae bacterium | reverse complement strand
ATTATCTTCTTGTGTCATCTGGTAAAAATAATAGATTTGTGGGTACACCGTAGCTACCGCAGGCGGCGCTATTCCACAAGCCTTCCTAAGGGCTGCTCAGAATTGGGACTGGTTTATATAATTTTATTTCTCTCGTCCATATCTAAAATAATGTCGATTAATTGGGGTTACAAACCCGAATTAGCGAGGAATTGCCACAGATACATTCGCCGGTAAGTTTGGCTCCATTCTTACTATTATTCATGCAAAAGGTTTATTTTTTGGTTAGTATTTCCCTTAATTCATCTATTTTATTTAATAATTCTTGATTTGTCGATGAATTTTTATAATTCATTATTATTAATTTTATTGAAACCAATAATACTCCCGCTTCCAAAAATAGGTTGTGTGTAAATCCTGATGTAAATAAAGAAACAATAAAGAGAACAAATGTCACTCCAATTACCAATCTACTCCCCAAATCAAAATACGTTTTCATTTTTATATTTTATGAATATCGGTGAAGGTACAGAAAAAATGCTTATTTTAAAAGAACCATTTATGCCATGAATTTAATCAGATTTAGATAAGATGCTGTTACTCATAGCAATGTGACATCTTCGGGCAAATAGCTTTTTAACGCTCAATTTGGAGAAGATAAATATCAGACTTTGGATTACAAGCTTAATTTTGGTTATATTTCTGGTAGTGTTGTATATATTAAAAACATTTTGTCTTGACCTTCTTGACTATCCTGCCGGCAGGATGATAAACCTGAAAATGAAATTCTTGACTCCTAGCTCATTCGGATTTGCAATCCGAATGTTTCGGCAATCAGGATTTTAAATCCGTCAACTCAAGAGGTCGGGATTTGTAATCCCGACCAGCGAGGGAAGCAATTTCCTAATAGCACAAATTTTATAATGAATGAGATTGCTTCGCGTCTACACACAGTACATCCCGCATAGCTCGCAATAGGGACGACTTGATAATTCTCATTATACCCTACTAACCGGAAGCATAAACCAGAATTCCGATCCCTGGCCCTCCTGGCTGTTTACATGAATTTCGCTACCATGCATCTCAACAAATTCTTTACAAAGAAGTAAGCCTAAACCGGTACCTTGTTCGTTATTGGTTCCCGGCAGACTATCGATGTTTTTAAAAAGCAAAACCATCCGATCGGGTGAAATGCCGATACCGTTGTCTTTAACCGACACTTTCACCTGATTATCTTCTTTATCAAGTGACAAATTAATGGTTCCGTTGCTATGGGTGAACTTCAGGGCATTATTCAGAAGGTTTACCAAAACAATTCGAATCAAATTCTTATCGGCCTTAACCATTATATCAGCGGTGGCGTTTACATTGATACTTGTATTCTTCTGTCTTGCCTGGTTATTGAACATCAACTTCACATCAAGTATCAATTGGCTCATATCAAACTCTCCTTTAGAAAGTTTAATACTTTTCCCTTGCGAACGGGCCCAGGTTAACAAATTTGAAAGGAAGCGATAAGTTTCTTCTGAAGTTCGTTGAATTAAAAGCCCCTTGCTTTTGGCACTTTCCAGGTCTTTTTCCTCTAAATCATTCATCAATAGTTCGCTTGTTCCCATAAGTGCATTAAACGGACTGATCAGATCGTGCGAGATAATGGAGAAGATCTTATCTTTCGACCGGTTCGATTGCATCAATTCTGAGCTTAGTCTGGCAATGGTTCTGTTTCTTAAGACAAGAACGACCGAGAAAATGATCAGCAATAGAATGATTAGACCACCATAAATCTGAGTCTTTTGATGAACTATTAATTTATGATCGGCGACATTCAACTGTCCCATCGTGTGGAAACGATTTTTAATTTCAGACAAGGTTTGAAACTGTAAAACAGAGAAAAGTGAATCGTAGGCATGGATGTAATACTGATAATTTTCCGACGATTTGCGAAATTCCTTGAGTTGATGATAGAATTCACCTTTTGCCTTGTAAACCTTTAAAATATTAGGGATAAGTTTTGAGTTTTGAGCATTAACTAACGCCTCATTTAGGATCTTTTCCCCTTCTATTTCTTTACCGGTATGGGCTAATACTTTTGCAATTCCCAACTGACTTTCAATTTCGCCCGTTGGATTATGCCTTTCCCGACACAGTTTTAATGCTTCTTTAAAATAAACATAGGCCGAGTCGAATTCATTTTTCTGCAGATAGACATCACCCATTCCCTGCATGGAATAGGCCATATAATTCTTGTTGTGTATTAGCACATGTTTTTCCAACGATTGACGATAATAGTACATGGCCGAATCCGTTTTACCCATAAGAAACAACGTCCGGGCAATTTCCAGAGTTGTCGATGCTATTCCAACTGAATCATTAAAAGTATCGCGAAGTACAATCGCTTTCTGGAAGTAATTAAGCGCCGTACCGTATTTTTCACTAATCCGGTTCGCTTCTCCCATGTTGATGTAACTATAGGCAATGCCTCGAACGTTGTGCAGTCTCTCGAATATTGCCATTGATTTTTTGCCATATTCAAATGCCAGCGGGACATTTCCAATCGCGTAAAATACATCGCCAAGATTATTATACACATAGGCAATTTCAATGGAATCTTTTTCCTGCAAACTAAGGGGTAACCCCTTATCAAAGTAAGATAGAGCTGTTGGGATATTGTACTTATAGTCCTGATAAATAACCCCCACATAATTATAAAGTGTGGCTAATTCTTTGTCGAAACCTTCAGCTTTGGCGATCTTTATAGCTTGCAGTCCATATTCAAGGGCTTTGTTGGTTTGTTTTTCCCGGTTTTCCCAGCATAATTTCGAAAGCGTTTTTACCTGGTCCAGTTTTGACAGGAAATCAAGATTTTTCAATTTACCGGAATCGCTGTTTTGCCCGTGAAGTGGTAACGTAATTGAAAAAAACAGAATGGAAATAAAAAAATAAAACCCTTTCCTGCTCATAACCATTGTCGTATTTGCAGTAAAAATAAAAAAATTCAACCAGATTGATGAATCAGCTCCTCATATTTGATGAGAATGCGCCTTGTTTAAATTATTCCAAAGTTTAACCCTGAGGAGAGTTGACAATTATCAAGCCTCATGAGTGTCTTTATGTATTAATATCGGGATCAGATTCTCACGATGCTCTTTTCCACAGGCTTGACTAAAAGGCTTCTCAGAATTGGGACTGGTTTTATAGTTATATTTCTCTCGTCCGGGTCTAAAATTATGTCAATTAATTCGGTTTACAAATCCGAATTAGCAAGGGATGCTTATATTGGCAAACGTACTATTCTAATTTAAAATTTATTGTATATCAACCCTCATTTTTTAACTTATTCAACTTCTGTATTGTCTCATTATTCAGATTATTAATTAATGAATTATCAATTTCGTCATCAGTATCCATTTCAACAAGCCAATTTACTTTTAAATTTTTTTTTTGCTCATTAAATCCTGTTACTTCATAATTTACAATCTCTCCATCTATCAATTCATTTTTTCTCATTTTATTTTTTTCGATATTTCGGTGCATAATTATGAAACAAACCGTACTGAGAACTATGGGTTTTATGGATTTGGGTAAACTAAAATTTGATAATTTCATTTTTGAAGGTTTAAAGGTAAATTTTTCCGGTTTTATACTATATACCTGAGTTCGATATAAGATTTATCTCACAGAAAGCCAATAGTGGGCCAGATTTGTTGCTAAAAATCACGAAGTTATAGCGGGCTATTACAAGAGGGTTTTAGTGCAAAGATGGTGTGCTATTGGCTTTTTTATTTGTAAATTTCGATAATTAGCCCATATACTTCCTCAAATTTATTCGAACTATCCCGATAGTACTTCACAAATTTGAGGAAGTATATGAACTAATTATCTGAAACTGTGAGCAAAGCTTATACCGAGCTCAGGTTATATCCTTTTTGAATATCAAATATCTCAACATCCCTACATCCTCACATCGCACATCCAAACACCCAAAATCCGTTTATCTTTGCCACCTCATAAAATAGTTTGGATGACAAGAAAAAAAACACCACTTCCTTTCCTGGAGAACGTCGAGATTACCGGAGCCGGAGCTGAAGGGAAAGCCATTGCCAAGGCAAATGACCGCGTACTTTTCGTACCTTTTGCCGCCCCCGGCGATGTGGTTGATGTGCAGGTAATACGCAAAAAGAAATCCTATTATGAAGGAGTCATTACTGAAATCAAAAAGCCATCCAAACTAAGGATCACGCCTGAATGTAAGCATTTTGGGCTCTGTGGTGGCTGCAAATGGCAGCATCTCGATTACAAAAATCAAAAACAGTTCAAGCAAGCGCAGGTTAAAGACAGTCTCGATAGGATTGCTAAAGTCTCTTATCCGGAAATCAATGAAATTATCGGAGCTGACCACCCGTTTTACTATCGCAACAAACTGGAATTCACTTTTTCGGACAGGCGCTGGCTTACGGAATCTGATATGAAAAGGGAAGAAAACGAGTCTTTGGATACGCACGGGCTTGGATTTCACCTTCCCGGAAAATTCGACAAAGTTCTGGATATCCAACAATGTTATCTGCAAAAAGGTCCTTCCAATGCCATCCGTTTATCGGTAAAGGAGTTTGCCGTTGAAAACGGGATGAGCTTTTACAACGTTAGGGAACAACAGGGATTATTAAGAAACCTGATAATCCGTACATCGACTACCGGGGAATTGATGGTGGTTATGATTTTTGGTGAAGAAGATGAAAAGAATATCAATCTTATGATGGGATTTATCGGAGAAAAATTTTCGGAGGTCACTTCACTGATGTATGTGGTAAATACGAAACAAAACGATTCAATTCACGATCTGGAAGTGACACTTTTTAAAGGGAAAGACCACCTTCTGGAGATCATGCAACCTGCCCGCACAGAACAGGCACCACTTCAGTTCAAAGTAGGGCCTAAAACTTTTTACCAAACCAATCCCGAGCAAGCTTACAAGCTTTATAAAGCGGCCCACGACTTTGCCGATTTTCAAGGGAACGAAAAAGTATATGATCTCTACACGGGAACCGGTGCTATTGCATTATTTATTGCCCGTTCAGTGGGAAAAGTCATCGGAATTGAGAATGTTGAAGAAGCCGTGCAACACGCCAAAAAGAATGCAGAGGGGAACAGGATTGATAACGTGGAATTTCATTGCGGCGACATGGCTAAATTGCTCGATGACGATTTTATTGCCAAACACGGAAAGCCTGACGTGATTGTCACCGACCCATCGCGTGCCGGAATGCACCCCAAAGTATTGACACAAATCCTTAAAACAGCTCCTGAGAAAATTGTTTATGTCAGTTGCAATCCGGCTACCCAGGCACGGGATCTCTATTTTTTGGATGAGAAATATGAAGTCAAGAAAGTTCAACCGGTAGATATGTTTCCCCAGACGCATCATGTGGAAAATGTGGTTTTGTTGCATTTGAGGCAGTCATAAAACTTCGTATTATCTGGGCAAATTTCTTACTTTTGAGCAAAAATTAAGCTCATGGAATTTTCGCCCCTAACCGCGGTTTCGCCTGTTGATGGCCGCTATCATGGCAAAACATCTTCATTATCTGAATACTTTTCGGAGTATGCGCTTTTCAAATACCGCACCCGTGTGGAAGTGGAATATTTCATAGCCCTTTGCAAGCTGTCCCTTCCGGGATTAAAATCCGTTAAGCCCGAAGAATTTGACCTTTTAAGAAAAATCTATCAGGACTTTTCGGTAGAAGATGCAAAAGCCATCAAGGAAATTGAGAAGACCACCAATCATGATGTAAAAGCCGTTGAATACTTCGTAAAAGGCAAGCTGGAAGCTGCAGGTTTAAGTTCTTATAAAGAATTTGTTCATTTCGGGCTCACTTCACAGGATATCAATAACACCGCGATGCCTTTAATGATGCTCGAAGCACACGAAAATTTGTTGCTCCCTGCTTTGGAATCTTTGAAAGACCATTTAAACAAACTTGCCCACGATTGGAAAGACATTGCCCTGCTGGCCCGTACGCATGGGCAACCGGCATCGCCGACAAAGCTTGGCAAAGAGATCTTTGTTTTTGTGGAAAGGCTTGAAAAACAAATAAATGCATTAAATGATATTCCCTTTTCAGGGAAATTTGGTGGTGCTACCGGAAATATGAATGCGCATGTTGTTTGTTATCCTAAAATTGACTGGCAAGCATTTGCCAATGATTTCCTGAAAAATAAATTGGGCCTCATCCGGCAGAAAACCACCACTCAAATAGAACATTACGATGACCTGGCAGCCTACTTTGATGCATTAAAACGTATTGACAACATTCTCGTCGATCTGAGTCGAGATATCTGGCTTTACGTTTCCATGGATTATTTTAAACAAAAAATAAAAGCCGGGGAAGTTGGTTCTTCAGCCATGCCCCACAAAGTAAACCCCATTGATTTTGAAAATGCAGAAGGAAATCTTGGTATTGCCAATGCTTTGCTGGAACACCTTGCCGGGAAGCTTCCCATCTCGCGGCTGCAGAGAGATTTAACGGATTCTACTGTTACCCGCAACACAGGAGTTCCCCTGGCACACATTTTGATTTCAGTTCAGTCGCTTGAAAAAGGTCTCGGAAAATTGATCTTAAATGAGAAGAAAATTGAAAGCGACCTGGAAAACAACTGGGCTGTCGTGGCAGAAGCCATTCAAAGCATCCTGCGTCGTGAAAAATATCCAAATCCTTATGAAGCACTGAAAAACCTGACCCGGACCAATAAAGCCATTACCGAAGAAGTAATTCATGATTTCATTGACACATTGGATATTTCAGTGGATCTAAAAGATGAATTAAAAACCATCAGGCCCGAAAACTATACCGGGTTGGACCTTCTATAAAACAACATCATGACAGCTGTTTTGGAAAATGCTTCACTAAAGAGCTACAACACTTTTGGTATTGATGCCAAAGCCCGTTTCCTGATTTCCATTACTTCCAAAGAGCAATTGCAGCAACACATTTCCCGCGGAACTTTTTCAGGTGAAAAACTTCTGATATTGGGTGGCGGAAGCAATGTTCTTTTTACCAAAGATTTTAACGGATGGGTTTTGATCGATGAGATGAACGGAATAGAGAAAATATCTGAAGATGATGATTCGGTTCTTGTAAAAGTAGAAAGCGGTGAGTTGTGGTCTGGTTTCGTGGATTATTGTATTGACCGAAAATGGTATGGGCTGGAAAATTTAAGCCTTATTCCAGGAAAGATTGGCGCTGCGCCCGTTCAGAATATCGGAGCCTACGGTGTGGAACAACGGGAGCTAATGGTCCGTCTGGAAGCTTTGGATCTGGGAACCGGAGAAATATCCGTTTTTGAAAATACTGCATGTCAGTTTGGGTACCGCTCCAGTATCTTCAAAACCACAGAAAAAGGCAAATGGTTTATTTTGAATGTAACATTCAGACTTCATAAAAAACCAGATTTCAATTTGGAATATGGGCTGTTGAAATCAGCTTTTGAAGGATTTTCAACCGATTCCATCTCCCTGAAAGAAGTCAGCGACACCGTGAAAAAAATACGTCTTTCAAAACTTCCAGATCCGGCAAAGACCGGTAATGCAGGAAGCTTCTTTAAAAACCCGGTTATCTCAAAAGAAAAATTGGGAAATCTAAAATCAAAATTTCCCAACACACCTTATTACGAAATGGAAGACGGCAGAATAAAAATCTCTGCCGGATGGCTCATTGAATCCTGCGGTTGGAAAGGAAAAACCATGGGTAACGCAGGCGTGCACGATAAGCAGGCACTCGTTCTTATAAACACAGGCGAAGCATCGGGCACAGAAATATTAAACCTTGCAAAAAGCATCACATCAGGTGTCCTGCAACAATTTAATATCCAATTAGAACCAGAAGTATTGATTTTGTGATTATCAGATAGTAAACTCTTTTAACCAGAAATCATGTCTGTTGCAAAAACTTGTTGCGTACAATTTCCCATAAAATCCTGGCGGCAGTGTATAAGTTGAAATCGCTTTTGGATCCGTAGGCATAAATGTTTTACTTCCCATTACGATACCCAATTCATTTACCAGCGTATGCTTAACAATGTAATGCGGTTCCGTCATGGGATGGTTGGTAAACAGAGTTACCTTACCGCTTTTCATAGTTACTTTTGGTACATGTATTTCAGCTTTGCCTACCCACATTCCCTGATCTTTTTCAGTATAAATTACTCCCGGGAATTTATGGGATTTCATTTTTTTGGCATTTGCCAAAAGAGGCCCGGCCACAAGCACACCAGAAGCAGCCACTAAGCTTTTTTTCAAAAAATTTCTTCTATTATTCATGACTTTGCTGTTTGACACACAAAATAAACATTTTATTCAAATAAAATCAATTATTTAGGAATTTTATTTTAACGAATTCTAAATAAACTACCCCGAGGCAGAGCCATCGAGGTATTAAAAGGAATTTGCTTTGCAAACATTATTGTTTCCGACCCAGAGGGTCGGGGTATTAACCTATATCCCGCTGAAAAAGCGGGATTAGTTCAACTAACTATTTCGAATGCTCCGCTTATCGCGGATTTTCAAAATAGAGTTTCACTAATAAAATATTCAAACCGTGTTTAATATCAAATGTGTTTCTATCAACATATGCATCCAGACGAACAAAAATTAAGATGTATTATTTTAGAAGAAATCAAATCCATTCAGAATACAGTTCCGGTCTCCGATCCTGAAAAAAAAGTCGTTTAGCATGAGATTTTTTTATTTCATTTAAATCTATAGGTATAGGCGTTTAGACCGCCCAACAAATTAGTAATGGCTACCTTTGTAGC
>CAZPPK010000122.1:0-8788 GCA_964588415.1 uncultured Lentimicrobiaceae bacterium | reverse complement strand
TTTAATACCTCGATGGCTCTGCCTCGGGGTAGTTTATTTCCCGAAATCTTGGTTTCCTGAAAAAAATTTGACTTTCAAGAACATTTCCCCGGGAAATTCCTAACTTAGTGGGATGACAGGTAAAACAATGTTTCGCTCTTTCCTAAAACAAACTTTTAGCCCGTGGCGTAATATCCTGCGTAGCGAAATCTTTTTCCAGATATTTAAAATATCCGGTGATGGCGATCATGGCGGCATTATCGGTGGTAAACTGGAATTCGGGAATGTGAAGGGTCCAGTTTTCTTTTTGGGCCAGCGCAGTCAGTGTGTCGCGAAGCCCTGAATTGGCGGAAACACCGCCTGCAATGGCTACCTCACGAATCCCAGTTTCTTTAATGGCACGTTTTAATTTCCCGAGCAACGACTTGATGATGGCATGCTGCATGGAAGCGGCCAGGTCGGCTTTGTTTTCCTCAATAAAATTGGAATTCAGTTTCAGGTTATCGCGGACGAAGTACAAAAAGGAAGTTTTTAATCCGCTGAAACTGTAATTAAGTCCCTGGATTTTAGGTTCGGGAAAATGAAAAGCTTCGGGGTTTCCCATCTTTGCCAACTTATCGATATGTGGTCCGCCGGGATAAGGTAGTCCCATGATCTTAGCGGTTTTGTCAAAGGCTTCTCCGGCGGCATCATCAATTGTTGTTCCCATGATGTACATATCGGAAGGACTGTTCACTTTCACGATCTGTGTATGGCCACCCGAAACGGTCAGGCAAAGGAATGGGAATTCTGGTGCTCTTTTCGGCTCTTTTCCCTGGACAAAATGCGACAGAATATGCGCTTTTAAATGGTTGACTTCAATGATGGGAATGTTGAGCCCCAGCGCAAAAGACTTGGCAAAGGAAGTCCCTACCAACAAGGAACCCAGCAGTCCGGGACCTCTTGTAAATGCAATAGCGCTCAACTGATTTTTCTGTATATTTGCTTTGCGTAATGCCACTTCAACAACGGGAATAATATTTTGCTGGTGAGCCCGTGAAGCCAGCTCGGGCACAACCCCTCCGAAAGTCTTGTGAATGTCTTGGTTGGCAATGACATTCGAGAGAAGGAGCGTGTCTTTCAAAATGGCTGCCGATGTGTCGTCGCAGGAAGATTCGATGCCTAATATGTAAATACTCATTTGGAAAATAAAATACATAGCAAAAATATCAAAAAAAGGATTGTTGCCTTTTTCCTTTATGCTTTATTAAGTTTGTTTTTTATTGTCCTGATAATATCATTCTTACTGCGGCAGAACTTTGTCCAGAACTACATCGCCCAAAAAGTTACTTCTTCGCTTTCTAAAAAAACGGGAACACGTGTAAGTGTTCGTACTTTGCAAATTAACATCATGAGAAGCATTGAAGCTACCGATTTTAATCTGGAGGATACACTGGGTCGTACGATGTTGAAGGTGGGACAACTGAGAGTAAAGCCGGAGTGGTTCGAATTGCTGGCAGGAAGGTTTCGGTTCCGCTCCGCAACCCTTGACACAGTTGACCTTCGCCTGATTATCCGGAAGGGACAGAGTGACTATTCTTTTATCAAATTTATCAATAAGTTATCTGGTACTGATACAACCACTGCAACAACCGGGAAACCTTTCAAACTGATCTTCAAGAAAATCAAACTTTCCCATGTTCATTTTGTATTGCAGGATGAAAACGTTCATGATACAGTGGGACCGCATACCATGAATTTTACTGATCTCCATGTCCATAACGGTAATATAGAAGCAAAGGATTTCAGCCTGATTGGCGGCACGTTGCATTTTGTGATTACCAACCTGAGTGCAGAAGAAAGATCTGGGTTTGAAGTCAAAAAACTCCAAACCGATATGACCATCAACCCGCGGCATTTCATTTTCAAAAATACGCTGGTGGAGACTAACCATTCCCGTATTCAGGTAAATTACGAAATGCAGGGACCAAGCTGGGCAACTTACAGTTATTATGTCGATTCGGTAAGAATGGTCGCAAAGTTTGGGCCTTCGATTCTTGATATGTCGGATCTTGGTTATTTTTCAAGTGTGATGTTTAACATGCCCAACTTGTTGAAAATACTGGGCGGCAGTGTTGAAGGGTTTGTGCGCGACTTTCACAGTTCAAATCTGGATTTTGAATACGGAAAATCAACCCATTTTATTGGTAATGTTTCCTTTAGGGGATTGCCGGATTTTTATACGTCTAAAATTCATGCGGACATTAAAAAATTTACGGTTTCTTTTCCTGATCTCAGTTTGTTTGCCATTCCGAGTGACAGTGTCACCCATATTGTTCTGCCCGATGTGCTGAAAAAGTTTAAACCCATGACCCTTGCGGGGAATTTCAATGGGAAATATGCTGATTTTATTACTAAATTGCAGATCAAGCCTGAAGATCATGGTTTGCTTGACCTGGGAATTGCACTGAAGACCAATGATGACAGTATCGTACGTATGGAATTGAATATGACTGCTTCCAATTTCCCGTTGAATGCAATCATCCGGTCAAACGGACTGCTGGGCAACACCGATTTTAAAGGTTCTGTGTTTGTAGATAAAACGGTGCCCGACACAGCTGGCATTCATATCCGGTTGGGTGTGAAACATATCTATGTCAATTCCTACAACTATCACAACATTAATTTTACAGGATTGATAGTCCGAGACACCCTGAAAACGACCCTGAGAATCGTCGACCCACATTTGAATTTGCTGCTGGATGGCTTTGCTAGACTGAAAAGCAAACCGGAATTTCACTTAAACCTGGTATTGAAAAAAGCTGATTTCGATTCGCTGAACTGGTGGACAGGCAAAGATTTTCATCTGAAAACCAATGGCAGCATATTTTTTCGCGGATTGGATCCCGATTCGCTGACAGCTCATGTTTTGCTGACAAATTCCAAGCTAAGATTTGGCCGTGATGAATATCCTGTGAACAAAGTTTTGCTCGATAAATATTATGAACCCGGAACGGGAGCTGTACTAAATATAAACTCCGACATTTTGAAATTCAGTATGTTTGGAGATTATGAGCTTTCAGAGCTGAGTCATTCGACAGCCCAGCTGCTAAATCATTTTTTTCCTGTTTCCGATGCCGCGCCTCCGGTATCTGCTTATGCCTCAAAAAATGTGGATATAAGCCTGGATCTTTTAAAGCCTTCCATTGTTGGCGATCAGTTTCTTGACGGTTTACAGATCAGTCCCAACACGGTTTTTAATGCGAAATTTAATTTTGAGAACCAAACTATAAAGGCAAACGGCTACTCCAAAATATTAAAATACAATGGTATTGACTTTCTGGACGATACATTCAAAGTGCAGACAACAATGGGAGTGCTGCATGTGTCGAACCAAATAAGACACCTGATCTTGAAGGACAGTACAAAAAAAGATAAATCTGTTTTTGGAATGGATAGCCTTGTGGCCAAGCTGAAACTTAGAAACGACAGCCTGGGATTTGGATTGTTTTGGAACAACAAAGACAGCCAGTTAAGAAATACAGGGGACATTGAAGGGCTTTATGTAAAAAACAAAAAAATACAAAGACTGAATATCAACAAATCAGATGTTTACGTCAACAATACCCGTTGGGAAATTCAACCTGAAAATGCCATGGTTTATGATCATAATGGATGGCGGTTTGAGAACTTTTTGATCAACGGTGGCGATTCAAAGGTTTCGTTTGTAGGCAGGATACCCAGCAATGAAGGCGATTCGCTGGAAATGGTTTTCCATAGCTGGAACCTTTCCAACCTCAACCTGATGTGGCGTTACTGGGGCTTTAACCTTGATGGGATCCTGAATGGTTATGTGAATATCTCCAACATGGGCAGCAGCTTTTCACGTGTTGCCAACCTTACCATCGATAGCTTGTCTCTAAATAAGACCGGACTGGGAACGGCTTATATTTTAAGCACCTGGGATAATGTGAATAATTCAGCTTTTATTAAATCTCAGATCATCCGGAAAGGCGACGGCAGTGCTAAAAAGGTATTTGGCCTGGAAGGTTTTTATTATCCTTATAATACCGAAAACCAGCTGGATATGAACCTGACTTTCGACGGTATCAAGTTGAATGGCGTGAATCCGTTTCTGAATGAATACATTTCACAACTGCAAGGTGAAGCTACGGGAAAAGTCACGGCACATGGAACGCTTGGTTCTCCGGAACTTTCGGGAGCGCTTACTCTCGACAACGTCAGTTTGGTAGTTAACTACCTGAATACGAAGTATTCTTTCAAAAAGAACACTTTCGTCTTCAATAAAGACAATATTGATTTCGGCAGGTTCATGCTTTACGATACGTTGGGCAACCATGCTGTGGTGCAGGGAAAGTTATTGCAACATAATTTCCATGACGCCCGGCTGGATGTCAAACTTTCCACCAACCGGTTGCTGTTTTTTAATACTGACCACAGCATGAACGATGTGTATTATGGTACGGCCATCGGGTCGGGAGATGTTACTATAAAAGGACCGCTGGATGATATTCGGATGAATCTTGACGTTCAAAGTGTCAAAGGTACTTCGGTGGTGCTGCCACTGGATAACAACTCCGAATTTTCTGATAACGATTTTATCATCTTTCAGAAGCATGAAAAAGACACTTTGCGCGGGAAGGGTCTGGAGTCCGCTTTGAACACTGTGGAAACAGCGAAAAGCCAGTATCAAATCGATATCAATATGAACATTTTGCCCAGCACGCTACTGAAGATCTATCTACCTTCCGGTATCGGGACCATCGAATCGCAGGGCGAAGGAAATTTAAAACTTCAGGTAAATTCTTCCGGCGATGTGAGTCTGGCAGGAGATTATAGCGTTGATCAAGGGGCATTTGATTTTACGCTGGCTGATCTGGTGAAAAAACATTTTGAACTGGTGAAAGGTGGCCGTATTTCATTTTCGGGCGATCCTTATAAAGCTACTGTAAATATCAAAGGTTTGTACAAACTAAAAGCTGATATCAGTGCATTGGGCGTAACGATCGACTCAACTGCAAGCTATAAAAACCGGGTTAATGTAGATTGCTATGTGGTGATGTCGAAGCAGTTGTTTAACCCGCAAATCGGGTTTCAAATCAAATTCCCCGATCTCGATCCCGACCTGCAACGGCTGGCTTACGCACAGTTGGATACTACCAATGTCGCTTTGATGAACCAACAGATGATCTCATTGCTGGTGTTGCGGACATTTTCCATGAGTAATATTACCAATGCCACGCTAAGTTCTTCTTATTACAGCATTTTAAGTAACCAGTTGAGTGGTTTGCTTTCGCGGATAAGCAAGAATGTCAATGTGGGAGTAAATTATAAACCGGGAGATAGAATGTCCAAAGAAGAGTTCGACCTGGCGCTGTCAACACAGTTGTTTAACGACCGGTTGGCGATCAACGGGAATTTTGGTATGTCTTACGACCGGCAGAGCAATTCCACTTCTAATCTGGTGGGTGACGTGGATGTTGATTACAAGATCACTAAGGATGGGAGGTGGCTGCTGAAAGCTTTTAATCATTCCAACGTAAACTCGTGGTATTATTTCAACAACTACGATAAAATTTCGCCTTATACCCAGGGAGCTGGTATCGTTTACACGAAAGCTTTTGACAATTTGGGAGAGTTGTTCGGGAAAAAGAAACAAGCCGTCAAAAAAATAAGGACAACAGGTAAAAAGAAACCAGAGCAAGTTAAGAAAACCAAATGAAAAATTTCCGGATATATAAATCATCCGCCGGCTCTGGGAAAACCACCACGCTGGTCAAAGAGTATCTAAAAATTGCCCTGAAAAATCCGGGCAGTTTTCGCAGTCTGCTTGCCATCACTTTTACCAATAAGGCTTCACGCGAAATGAAAGACCGGATCATTGGCACGCTGGAGAAATTCTCAAAGAGCGAAGCTGATGATCCCATCAGTCTGGAAATCATTCAGGAAACCGGTTTGACCAGAGATGAAATTTCCGAAATGGCTGGTCAGCTTTTGTTCCAGATATTGCATCACTACGATGAGTTTTCGGTGAGTACCATCGATTCGTTTGTACATCAAATAGTTCGTTCTTTTTCAACGGATTTGAAGCTCCCGCAGGGATTTGAAATTGTTATTGATGATGATGACATCATCCCGTTTATTGTGGAAGGAATTTATGATAAGATTGGCAAGAACAAGGCTTTTACGGAAATACTTCTGGAATTTACCATGAAAAGGGTGGATGATGAAAAAGGCTATGATCCTACGGAGAACCTGTCGGAATTTATTAAAAAGCAACTGCGGGAAGAAGGCTTTCACCAGATCAAAAAGTTGGAACCTTACTCCACGAAAGACTTTTTGAAAATTATTAAGAAACTTCAGCGAAGCCTTTTTTCTGTCAAACAAACCATGCGTGAAAAAGCCGGTGAAGCCTTGAAATTGATTGCTGGCCAGGGTATTGAATCTTCAGAGTTTTATTACGGAAAAAGCGGTGTCCAGGCTTATTTGAAGCGCGTTGCCGACTGGTCACAGAATTGGGATAAAATGTTTCCAAATTCATACGTAAAAAAGGCCATCGATGAGGATATATGGTACAAATCGGCACTGGATCCGGGCAGGAAAGCCCTGATCGATGAAATTGCCCCGGAATTGAAAATGTCTTTGGTTGAAATTACAACCCGTCTTCCGTTTTATGCGATCCGTAAAATGGTGTATGACAACATTTACGAGTTGGCGCTACTTCGTGAAATACGCTTAATATTCAATGACTTTACCAGCAAAACACAAAAGGTCCATATTTCGGAATTTAACAAGCGGATCTATGAAGAAGTGGCTTCGCAGCCGGTGCCTTTTATTTACGAAAGGATTGGCCGCAGATACCGGAATTTTCTAATTGACGAGTTTCAGGATACTTCGGCTTTGCAATGGAACAACCTGCTTCCGCTTATTGACGAATCTTTGGCCAACGGAAATTTCAACATGCTGGTAGGAGATGCCAAACAGGCAATTTACCGCTTCCGGAGCGGTGAAGTGGAACTCTTTACACACCTGCCACATCTGTTTCTTTCGGCAGAGAATCCTGAAAATGCGCAGCGAGAACAAACCCTGGTAAATAATTATGATGAAAAGAAACTGGATGTTAATTTTCGCTCCAGGGAAGAGATCATCCGTTTCAACAACCGGTTTTTTGATGTTGCAGGCAAGAAGTTGAAAGAAGGTTTTGATGTCGTTTATCGCGATCATGAACAGAAACTTCCCAAAGAGAAAAAGGACGGCGGTTATATCTCCATTCAGTTTATCGAAGGGGAAAATGCCACGGATTACCGGGAAAAAGTGTTGCAACAGATTGAAGAAAATGTCAGAAAACTGATTGGGGAAAAGTATCCTGCTAAAGACATTTGCGTGCTTACAAGAACCAACAGGTCATCAACGGAAATTGCTGCCCGGCTGGTTTCTTCCGGCATTCCTGTGGTCTCTTCTGAATCGCTGAAATTGTCTGTTTCGCCTGTGGTCAGGATGCTGGTGGCCTTTTTGAAATTGCTTTCTGAACCGGATGACCAGCTTGCTTTTTCAGAATTTCTGGCTCCTTTTCTGATGCTGAGAAATGCTTCAGGCGACTTCCACCACATTTTTGAAGAGGCAGTGAGTAACAAAGAACCTTTACAATGGCTTCTTCAAAAATACGACCTGGTGCTGCCACTACCGGAAATATTCAGACAAAAGAGTGTGTATGAAATCCTGAACGAAGCTTCGCAACATCTGGCATCTAACGCTTCAACCGATGTATTTTTGCAGTTTTTTCTGGACTTTGTTTATGAAAAAAAGAAGGTTTATGGTGGTTCTATTGATGCGTTTATCGAATTGTGGGAAGAGAAAAAATCCAACCTGAGCATTGTGTTGCCGGAAGGCCTTGATGCCGTCCAGGTGATGACCGCTCATAAAGCCAAAGGATTGAAATTCGGTACAGTGATCGTTGATCTTTACAACAACAAAAAAAACGACAAAACGAAAGATCAATTCTGGACAGACATTGACTTCCCGGAATTGAAAGAACTGACTACAGGCCTGTTGAACATCTCCGAAAAACTCAACTTAATTGGTGAGGGAGCAGTTTATGAATATGAAAGCGCCAAAACGGAACTGGACTTTATAAACCTTGTTTATGTGGCTTTTACGCGGGCGGTGGATGCCTTGGAAATTGTGTGTTTCCTGAAAGATGGGAAAGGTGATAAATTCTCCGATGTTGTGCGGGATTTTCTGGAAACCAATAGCTTGTGGAAGGATAAACAATTGATGTATGAATTTGGTGATTTTGAAAAGATTGGCCTGCATCGCGAACTGGATGAACAATTTCCTGTTGAAGAGCAGGTTCCTGTTCCTTCAGCACCATGGAATGAACACATTGCTGTGGCTCCCGTGGAAGATGTATTCTGGGAAGCTTTCGGGAAGAAACCTGCCCGTACTTACGGAAACCTGATCCACGAAATGCTCTCGAATGTGATCACAACTTCGGACATCGACCGCGTGGTGGAAAGTTATCATTTATCAGGACTGATTGAAGCGGACGAATTGCCGGAAATTGTAAAACAGTTGCATCATCTCGTTTCCCGGAAGGATGTAGCACCCTATTTTCAGGTAGGGGTGTTTGTAAAGATCGAAAGTGAAATTTTTGATTTTGAGAATAAAAGGGTTTTACGGCCCGACCGTGTGGTGCAACTCGGGGATCGGCTGGCGATCATCGATTATAAAACGGGAGAGAAGCGGCATGAACATGTGAGACAGGTTGAAAATTATGCCACCGTTTTTACAAAAATGGGATATGAAAATA
>CAZPPK010000121.1:0-8790 GCA_964588415.1 uncultured Lentimicrobiaceae bacterium | reverse complement strand
TACTTTGCTTAGATCGATGATGTTTGAGTCGGATGTGCAAATTAATCCTGTTTCTGTTTCTTTGAGAATGTGATCGGGCGAAAAAGCAGTTTCCGCTATTCCTGCTAAAGAAGCTTCTTCCATTTTTTTTGCAAGATAATGCGCCAGATCTCTGCTGTGACTGATGGGCGTATCGAAATAGAAATTGACCAGTTGGCATTTTTTGTGGGTTAAAAACTCAACAATAAGATCAGTAGTTTTTCCCAGCACTTCCCAGTTTAGTTTTTGGCTGTGCAATTCTGAAGCATCCCGCAAAAACCCATCCATCCCTTCGAAAACAAAATTGCCATTCAGATAGCTTCCAACTGTTCTGAAAATGTTAAATCCGTCCACGGTAAGCTTACTTTTTTCAGGCAAGGTGTCCGTTTTCTTTTGGCTTCTGAGTTCTATAAGTTGATGCTTTGCAGCGCCACGGAGTAAAAGTGAGCGCTCATCCGAGCTAAGTGCATAATGGTCCCCAACCAGTTTTAGTACTGATTTCTGCGGGTAACTACGATCCAGCAGATATAAATAATCGGTAAGGGCATTTAAAAAATTGTCTCCCGGCATCATACTTTGCTCTCAATGATTAACTTTGTAAAGTTAAATATTTTCAAGATGAAGATCATCATTATCAACGGCCCTAATCTCAACCTCCTGGGTAAGCGTGAACCTGCCATTTATGGAAACGCTTCTTTTGAAGAAACACTTAAGGAATTCAAGAAAGAATTCTCCGAAATTCAGATCTCGTATTATCAATCAAATGTGGAAGGCGAACTCATCAATAGACTTCATGAAAGCGATGATGTTGTAGACGGAATAATTCTGAATGCCGGCGCTTATACCCATACTTCCGTAGCGCTGGGCGATGCGGTTAAAGCCATTAAAACTCCTGTGGTAGAAGTTCATATCAGCAATATTTTTTCGAGGGAAGATTTCAGACATGTAAGCTATATTTCGCCTAATTGTGCTGGTTCAATTATTGGTTTTGGAATGGATTCTTACAGACTGGCACTCAAATATTTTCAAAGCCAAAAATCGTGATCTAAGAAAATTTTTCAGGATTTAACTGGGAAAAGTGCTTCTCTCCTTTCAGATAATATTCCCAAACAAGACTTTTCGAATAAACGCAGGAAACACTATGCTGAGTCAGTTGTGAACGCTTGGTTTTTAATGAATTTAAATGCCCGTAGAAATAAAAATGTGCATTGATAATGGCGATAATATCCTGAAAATTACCTTGAAAAAGAAATTTCACCCCGGCCAACCCGTCTAGTAAAAGACGGGTGAACAACACTTTGTTTAGTTGATCCGAAGGCAGATTTTTATAAAGGAGCATAAAATTATTCCGAAAATTCAGATAGGTTTTTTGAGCCGAGCTTTTGGGCAATGTTCCTCCGCCCACATGAAATACCGACGAAACCGGCTGAACCATAATTTTATAACCTGCATTTTTGGCACGCCAGCAGAAATCAATTTCTTCCATGTGGGCAAAAAAATCAGCATCCAGACCTCCCAGCTGATGAAAAACAGAAGCGCGCACCATCATGCAAGCCCCGGTAGCCCAGAATATTTCTCGCACATCGTTATATTGTCCCTGATCTGTTTCCAACGCATCAAAGATTCGGCCGCGGCAAAAAGGATATCCCAATCGGTCAATAAAACCACCAGACGCTCCGGCATATTCAAATTGGGATTCTTGAGCATATGAAAGTATTTTCGGCTGGCAAGCCGCTATATTTTCGTCTGAATCCATAAGCTCTACCAAAGGCTCCAGCCAATTTTTGCCTACTTCTACATCCGAATTCAACAAGACATAATACTTTGCATCAATCTGGCTCAGTGCCCAGTTGTAGCCTCCGGCAAATCCCTGATTCTCTTCCTGATGCAGCAGCATAACTTGCGGAAACTCCGATTTCATCAGGGAAACCGAATCGTCAGTGGAGCCGTTATCTACAACAACCACAGTAGCCTCAGGACTTTTTTGCAAAACTCCATGTAGGAATTTTTGAAGGAACTCTTTCCCGTTAAAATTTAAAATTACAACTGCAGTTTTGGCTTTCACGCTTACTTATCTTTATGAAGCAAAAATAAACTTAAATTTTAATAGCTTTATATGTATTTGAAGATTTGGAAGATGCGATAAATGTTACCTTAGTTGCTGTTTCTGCGTTATTTAAAATTATTCTTTATTAGATATAAATTTTTATCTTTGCTCAATCGTTTGAAATACTTGATCCCATGCAGGTAGAATATGTAATTTTAGTCACCAAAGATAATAAGCCCCTTGGCACCATGGAGAAGATGGAAGCTCATGAAAAAGGGGTGCTTCACCGTGCACTTTCAATATTTATTTTCAATTCGCAAAAGCAACTTCTCATGCAGATGAGAGCTCTTGATAAATATCATTCACCGGGTTTATGGACCAATACTGTCTGTAGCCACCCAAGGTCTGGCGAAGATGTTCTGGATGCTGCTCACAGGAGGCTGGATGAAGAAATGGGGCTTAAATGCAACTTGTCTGAACTCTTCACTTTCCTGTATAAAGCTGATGTTGGCGATGGCCTTAAAGAGCATGAATTTGATTATGTTTTGATAGGTACTACCGATGAAAATCCGGTTCCAAACCCTCAGGAAGTAGCAGAATATAAATACGTTGGTTTTGACTGGGTAGTTAAAGATGTGGAAGAAAATCCAGCTTCTTATACCGAATGGTTTAAGATTGCCTTGAAAGAATTGGTAAAACGAAAAGGCAGGTTTTAATCTTGTAAAGGCAAGCTGGTAGTAAATAAAAACCAGCCTGAAACCATTTATCTTTTTGAAAACATCGAAAAGTCAGAACTTTTCGGAAACTGGTAAACCCGTAAATTAAACTCAGGAATAATGGCAAGAATATGATCGAAAATATCTGCCTGGATGTCTTCATATTCGGCCCATGCCGTGGTTTTTGTGAAAACATAAATTTCTATTGGAATACCCTTTTCAGTAGGGGAAAGTTGCCTGACAAGAAACGTCATATCAGAATGAATGTCTTTATGGTTATTCAAATAAGCCACTAAATAAGCCCTGAAAATTCCTAAATTAGTCAGCCTTCTTCCATTAACGAGCTCAGAAAGGTCAGAATCCGAATTGGCATTATATTTTTCAATCTCCCTTTCTTTTTTGTCGAGATGGGGTTGCAAGAGCCTGATCTTCCTGAACTTTTTCAGCTCTTCTTCGTTTACAAAATGAACACTTTCCATATCAAAATTAATGGCTCTTTTAATCCTTCTTCCGCCGGATTCTTCCATGCCACGCCAATTTTGAAAAGAGTCGGAGATAAGGCTGTAAGTGGGAACCGTACTTATGGTTTTATCCCAATTTTGAATCTTGACCGTTGTAAGATTGATCTCCATAACCGTCCCGTCTGCGCCATATTTTGCCACAGTAACCCAATCTCCAATACTTATCATCTTATTGAAGATTAACTGTAAGCCGCCGATAAATCCCAGAATTGGATCTTTAAAAATTAATATTAAAACGGCGGAAATCGTACCCAGGCTGATAAATAGAGAGCTTAGATCGCGCTTCATGAAAGTTCCAATGATAAAAAGTGCTCCAAGAAAGAAAATGACGATCTTGATAACTTGTATCAGTCCCTTTATGGGATGGTCTTTGGAGAATTCGAAACGGTCGTAATAGCTGTTGATGGTTGAGAGAACGCTGTCGAAGATCAATAAAACGATGATGACGAAAAATGCGTTGACTAACAGTGAAATAAGATTTATAACTCCTTTCAGATGAAGTATAATATCTGCATTATAATAATAGATTAGCAGGGTAGGAACCAAATAAGAGAGCCTTTTAAAAAACAGGTGTTGTACCAGCAAATCATCAAATTGATTCTTTGATGATCTGAGAATAGGAATAACTATTTTTTTGATAAGTTTCCACGTGACATAGTAGGCAACATAAGAGAAAATACCCCAAAACAGGAGCATCATGATTTCTCCAATATAAATGGCTGACTGAGATTCAATACCCAGCTTCCCAATTGCATGGATCAGCATTTGGGTAAGTGTTGTTAAATAATTTCCCATATTTTATTTCGACATTCAGGCCGGAACCTGGCTAATTTATTGTTTAGAAATGTATCCAAGATATTTGTCGCGGATAAACGCGAGCTTTTCGAGTGAAGAATGATAATCATAAATCCTTACTATATCCATTAAACCGCTTTCTTGATATATATAGCCCAAAGCTGCGTCAAAATTATTATCTTCAATGTTATATTTTAGGTTTAATGTCATATTCTTGAAAGTTTTCCAGGAAGGATTACTTGGGATTTGCAGATAAGAAAACAATTTCTGATCCAAATCCTGAAAAATACCTTCAGCCAATTCATTGATGTTGAAAAATTTTCTGATTTGCAGCATGGCTATAACTTTGTTCTGCTTTTTATTTTTCATTAATTCTATCCCGTGTTCCAGAAAGGCTTCAAGAAGATCAGGGAGGTTAACATATTTCATGTTCCTGACCCTTATAATGTTATAATTATTCTGGTTGATTATTATGGTTCCGGGAGCACCATCAAAATGGATAGGAAAACTTTTTTGAGTATCCATGATGGTACGAATAATTTTTTCGTCATTGTACCTTAATTTTGTGACAATAAAGTGCGATTCAGGATTATAGATATCTGGAAGGTTGGCACCGTGATACCCGGGGAAAGGTTCTGCTGATTCAAGAATTAAATATTTGCTGTCTGATAGCGTTCCTATCTGGGCAACGGTTTCTTCTTTTGAAATCAGGCCCATAGATTTAATAACTCTTTTGTCCATGATGAAAAGGTTTTGTTCATGTTTATATAGCGAATATAATAAATTATTCATCGAAATTGGTTCCTGAATGCCGAATCATCTATAATTATTAAAAATCAGGTGAGAAAATTTGCACTTTTGAATCCAATTTTCAGGATTCGTAAGTTCAATTAGTAAATGCGAATTATCAGAGGCAAAAGATGTAAGATGGGAACAGGTACCAAAAAGTTATTCTAAAATATTTTTATCGACTTTTTCTGCCTAAAAATATTTTAGAATAACTTTTACTAAATTTGGTCGATGAAATCCTGATTAAACAAGGATCACTAAATCTCAAGGACTTTTATTCGAGAGATGATTTTTATTCAGAAATTATTGGAAAATTTGTTTACGGCTTTCTTTGGGTCTTGTTGTCATTTGATTTGCCGTTTCCAGAGAAAAGAGACGGAATAGGGGTATTTAATAAAATAGAATTAATCTTTATGAAAAGAAGAATTTTACTAGGGTTACTGGTTATGGGTGGTTTACTCGGATTTGATCACTTTTCTGCTGTAGCTCAAACAACAAAAGCATTTCCTGTTTTTCAGGCGGACGTGAACAACCATTGGGTTGATTCTGTATTCCGGAAAATGAGTCCCGAAGAGCGGATTGGACAATTGATTTTTGTCGCTGCGTATTCGGATCGTGGACTAAAACATGAAGTGGAAATCACGGACCTGATACGGAAATATAAGATTGGTGGGTTGATCTTTTTTAAGGGAACACCAGAGAAACAGGCCGCTTTAACGAATTATTATCAATCCCAGTCAAAGGTTCCTCTTTTCATTGCGATGGATGCCGAATGGGGGTTACATATGCGGTTAAAACACACCATTCATTTCCCTTATCAAATGGCGCTTGGCGCGATAAGTAATGATACTTTGATTTATGAAATGGGAAAAGAAATTGGATGGGAATTGAAGCGCACAGGTGTTCAGATGAACCTGGCCCCTGTAGTGGATATCAACAATAATCCCAATAATCCGGTCATCAATTTCCGCTCTTTTGGTCAGGATAAACACAACGTAGCCAATAAAGGAATTGCTTATATGAGTGGCCTTCAGGATGCTGGTGTGATTGCCACCGCCAAACATTTTCCCGGTCACGGAGATACTGGAAAAGATTCGCACAAAACCCTGCCAGTGGTCCCATACAGTCTGGAACGGTTAGATACTTTGGAGTTATTCCCTTTTAAAAAAATGATTAACGCTGGAGTAGGGGCAGTGATGACCGCGCATTTATACGTTCCCGCCCTGGATTCTACACCACATCTTGCATCTTCCTTATCAAAACCTATTGTTACAGGCTTGCTTAAAGATAAATTGGGTTTTAAGGGCCTTATAATTACCGATGCTTTGAATATGAAAGGCGTTACAAAGTATTTTCCTCCAGGGGTAGTGGAAGTAAAAGCACTTCAGGCCGGGAATGATATTCTTGAATTTACTGAAAATGTTCCCCTTACAATCAAGTCTATAAAAAAAGCGTTGGCAAAAGGCGAACTTTCATGGGATCAAATCAATAATAGCTGCAAAAAAATCCTGGCGGCCAAATATTGGGCAGGACTAAATCATTATCAGCCTGTAGATACAACCTATTTACGAGACGATTTGAACAACCCTGAAGCAGAAGTGCTAGATCGTAAACTGATCAAAGCAGCATTGACCATTTTGCGTAATCAAAATAATGTAATTCCTATAAACCTATTGAATTACAGGCATATTGCAGCACTTTCTATCGGCAACTCAGTTGAGACTCCTTTTCAAAAAATGTTGAGTAATTACACCCAAATCGATAATTATCATTGGGTGAAAAGCGATACATCAAAGGACAGTTTGCTGATATCCAGGCTTAAAAATTATGACCTTGTAATTGTAGGTGTGGACGAAAGCAGCCCTTTCCCTACAAGAAATTTTGGGCTTTCTCCTACGATGTTGGAGTTCTTTCGGAAACTTATGAAAAACCAGAACAACCTGGTTGCTGTTTTCGGAAATCCGTATTCTTTGAATAAGTTAACTGGTATTGAAAATGCAAAGGCACTGGTGCTTACATACAGGAATAGCCACCTGCTTCAGGAATTAACCGCACAGCTTATTTTTGGAGCGATAGGTGCTGATGGAAAGTTACCGGTTCAATTAAATCAATTCCCGCTGGGTACGGGGATTTTTACTCCGGCCATCGGAAGGCTTGCCTATACTATTCCAGAAGATGAAGGTGTTAACGCTGATTATTTAAATCAAAAAATAGATTCCATCGCTAATTCAGGACTGCTTCAAAAAGCATACCCGGGCTGTGAAGTGCTTGTAGCGAGAAATGACGCTGTTATTTTTCACAAAGTTTATGGATATCATACTTATTATCAACGCACCAAGGTAGAGAAAAGTGATTTGTACGACTTCGCATCCATTACGAAAGTGGCCGCCGCATTGCCAGCCATAATGAAACTTTACGATGAAAAGAAGATCAATCTGGATATCCCTTTTTATCAATATTGGCATGCGTTCAAACATTCTAATAAGAAAAATATCACCTTACGCGAAATTCTTGCACATCAGGCGGGATTGGAATCATGGATTCCATATTGGAAAAAGACTATAAAATCAAACGGAAAATTAAAAAGACGTATTTTCAGATGTGATTCTTCGGCAAAGTTCGATCTTACAGTTGACCAGGACCTTTACATGAATAGAAAGTACATTAAAACAATTTATAAAGAGATCAAAAAATCGCCGGTGATGAGCCATCCGAAATATCTTTATTCGGGGCTGGCATTTTACCTTTTCCCGCAGATTGTTAAGAACCTTACCGGGGAAACTTTCCAGAGCTATCTGAAAAAGTACTTTTATCACCCTTTAGGTGCAAACTCTCTGACTTTTAATCCTTACGAATATGATGCCATGCCGTATATTGTTCCAACAGAAGTCGATACATTTTTCAGGAAGATGCCAATCCATGGCTATGTCCATGATGAAGGCGCTGCCATGATGGGAGGAATCTCTGGAAATGCCGGACTTTTTGGAACTGCGAACGATTTGGCGAAACTCACTCAGATGTACTTGAATATGGGATATTATGGTGGAGTGCAATATATTTCTGATACCACGATGGAAGAGTTTACAAACATTCAGTATCCTGAGAATGGTAACCGCAGGGGATTGGGCTTTGACAAGCCTTTAATCGATAATGATACGCTTCCGGAAATCAAAAGTTATCCTACGTTAGGTGCAAGTTCTTCCAGTTTTGGGCACTCGGGGTTTACCGGGACTTTTTTTTGGGCTGATCCCAAAGACCATGTCTTGTATATTTTCTTGTCTAACAGGGTTTATCCTACGCGGGCTAATGATAAAATCGTACAGTTGAACATACGGACTAATATTTTACAAGCTGTTTATGATGCGATTGGGAAGTGTAGAAATCTCAGTCATTAAAATAAATTAGCCCTGATAAATTATATCAGGGCTAATTATACAACTAAAAACTTAGTTGATAAATTCAAAAAAAATTATTTTAAAGCAAATTTAACAGGAAGGTTAAAGCTGACCCTGACAGGTTTGCCCTTTTGTTCACCCGGAATCCATTTTGGCATTCCTTTAACAACTCTTATAACCTCAGCATTGCATTCAGGACTTAAACCTCTCAGAATATTAATATTACTGATACTTCCATCTTTGTTTACTACAAAATTAACAAAGACTCTTCCCTGGATACCTTCTTTTTTAGCAATTTCAGGATAATGCAAATTGCTAGCGATATAACTCATCAGTGCTTTGATGCCGCCAGGATATTCCGGCATCTTTTCCACTACTCGGAATACTGTAGTTGTATCTGATTTGAGGTAAGCCGGTAAAACAGGTTTGACATTTGGCCCAGCTTTTATCTCGCTGGTAACAGAAGCCGGATTTTCGGTCTTTGCATTGGCCGAGCATGCAAAGAATAC
>CAZPPK010000120.1:0-8909 GCA_964588415.1 uncultured Lentimicrobiaceae bacterium | reverse complement strand
GGAACCTGTCGTTTTGTTAATTTCGCTGAAATAGAAAATCAGCAGACTCTACTTATTTTAGCAGCGGTCACGGAAATTATACAATTTCGGACAATATCTTGAATTTTGCTGACTTGATTTTAGTTACAGGTGTCAGCATTGCCATTTATATTTTGGGTGACTCCACAACACGTTTTAACCACTTTGATTTGGTGTGCCTGGGTGGCGTTGGACTGGTTATTATTTTTTGGATTATTTTCAACAAGCCAGTAATCATCAATTTTTCAATACAAACCATCATGGTCCTTTCTTATCTTCCAGTGGTGAAGCGGATGTTTAGCCAGAAGAAAAATACCGAGGACTTTCCTATTTGGATTGCTTTAATGATAGCTCCAGTTATTTCCTTGTTGGCAAGTAAAGGTTTGCTGGCTTCTGTTTATGCGATCCGTGCCATTGTATGCACTGGGGCTTTGCTTTTGCTGATGCTTCGAATTGAAATTCTGGATCGGAAAAGAAGCCGTTTTGAAATGGATAGTGCCGCTTAAACCTGATTTTCAAAAATAAAAAACCCATGGTGTAATGTCATGAGTTTTTGCGTTTAACTCAAAAAATGTATTAGAATCTAGACTCAACTTCTTTCCAGTTAATGACATTGAAAAAGGCGTTGATGTAGTCAGGCCTTCTGTTTTGATAGTGCAAATAATAAGCGTGTTCCCAAACATCCAGTCCGAGAATCGGGGTTCCCTTTACTTCAGCAATATCCATAAGCGGATTGTCCTGGTTGGGTGTTGAATTGATCACCAGGCCGCTGTCTGTTTTGACAAGGCCCAGCCCGAACCAAAACGGGTTGCGGCAGCTTTCGAAAAACCTTCTTTAAACTGATCAAATGATCCAAAAGCGCTGTTGATAGCATCTGACAAAGCCCCGGTGGGTTCTCCGCCACCGTTTGGGGACATCACTTTCCAGAAAAGACTATGATTGTAAAATCCGCCACCGTTGTTTCTTACAGCTGCAGTGGCTGTAGAAATATGTGACAGAATTTCTTCAATAGTTTTGTCTTCCAAAGGAGTATCCTTAATGGCATTGTTTAGATTATTGGTATAGCCCTGATGATGTTTAGTATGGTGAATTTCCATCGTATGGGTGTCTATATTTGGCTCTAATGCATCGTATGCATAATCAAGACTTGGAAGTGTAAATGACATTTTTTTATTTTTTTAGTCCAACATAATTAATAACGATGCAAAGTTAAAGGTAATTTAGACTAAATACAAATAATAAAATTAAATTATTGTTAAATAAAGACATACAGCTTGTTTTGTTGACTCGTTATCTTATTTTTATCGAAAGTATTGATTCACAGGAAGGATGTGTTTTTAGAAGGATATGAAAACAAAAACGTCGCACCCAAAAAGGTGCGGCGTCCTTACGAAATTAAATCGGTTTAAAACATAATTTTCAAACCGCCGAAAATCTCTCTTCCAGGTCCTGGCTGGTAGGAGTTTCCATCAGGGTCGGGCTCTGTGAAAGCCATATATTCTCTGTTGAAAATATTGCGGGCATAAAAACTACATTTGGTGTTTAACCCTTTGATTTTACAATCATAATAAAGCCCGGCATGGAACAAAGTAAACCCTTTTTGCCAGTTTTGGTAAATCGTGGGGTCCATTTTACCGGCATAAACATTGGCATCTGTGTAAATGGCCCATTTCGACTGAAACTCGTTGGCTAGGCTGATTCTTAGTTTTTTGGTTATTGAATAATCCAGTTCGACATAAAGCTGGTTTTGTGGCGAATTGGGCAACCATTGGCCGGGAGCAGGCGGTGTGGTCTGCACATAATTTGCATCGGTGTAAACAGGATCGATGGTGGCTGAAGTATATTTGAAATCAGAATATGTGTAAGCTGCCTGTAGTTTCAGGTTTTTAAGGATCTGATACCAGAAATAGGTCTCAATTCCTTTGCGGTTGCTGTTTCCGGCATTGCCGTAAAAGACTTCCTGATTGCCGCGTCCGCTTTGTTTGAATCTGAAGAAGTCATTCTTGGTGTTCATCACAAAACCGGTGAGCTCGAAGTAAAAGTCCCGGCCAACAAATCCCCTGAAGCCGAGTTCTAAAGAATTGGAAGTACTGGGAACGAGATGTGTATTGAAACCATAATACGCTACTGGATTCGCATCCAGCTCTTCGGTAGAAGGAGGAATGAACCCCTGGCTCCAATCGGCAAAACCTGTAATACCTTTGGTGATATTATAGCTGATACCGAGCCGGGCAGTCGTCTTGTCAAAGTTCTTAGCAGTGGTGGCCGTATCAGGTCCCATCATTTTGTCGGTTAGCTGGTTGTCGATCTTGTCGTAATTCAGGCATCCCGTTAAGGTAAATCTTCCTACTTCCAACTGGTAAAGCGCATAGGCACTCATACTTTTTTGTGAAACGACCTGATTGGCCAACAGTGTATCTGTTTCCAGGTTGGCTTCACTCAGGCTTTCCACACGATTGGGATTGGCAGCACTTTTAAGTTTGTAAACACCAATGTTTTGCCATTTAAAATCAGCGCCGATTGCGATGTAATGTTCCACTTTGTGATTCCCGAAATGGAAATTATACTGCATGTTCACACCGGGGGTGGTGTAATTGTCGTATTCGGCTGCCCGGTTACTGGTTTCTTTGTATTTCCATGGTTTCAGATAAGAAGTGATCCGAAAATCCTGATGTTTGTTGATGGTAAACCTTCCAATGAGCCCCAGTGTTGTGCGGTTTGTTTTTTGGTACTCATTGAATGGAACTGCATCAGGGTTGGCCTGCAGCGGATTTTCTGCTACCTGTTGCAAGCTCAGCCCTTCGGGATTTTGCTGGAAATAGTCAGTGTGAGATATGATCTGAGTGATCTTTATTTTTTTTGTGGGATAAAAATTCATCTTTTCGTAAAGAACATGTCCCCAGAAAGCTTGATGGTCGCGGTTTCCAAGACCACATGTGTTAGAAAAACTGACTCTATAATCCATGTTGGAATACTTTCCATTTATCTGCACTAATGTTTTTTCAAAACCATTTGATCCCACCGTTTGACTTACGGTTCCGCCAAAGAGTTTATTGCCGCCGTCTTGCGTAGTGATATATAACACTCCGGCAGCGCCGCTTTCCCCGTAAAGGTTGGCAAAGGGGCCACGAAGCACTTCGATGTTCTGCACGGTTGACCAGTCCACATTGTACAAATCAGGAACAAATCCGGAGGGATCATTTAAAGGAATTCCGTCGAGAACAACCCCAATACCGCGAAGGCCGTTTTCTACTAAAATTCCCTGACCACGAATGGAAATATGAACGCGTTCTCCGTCGTGCTGATTGTCAATTCTGACACCCGGAACCAGGCGCAACGCTTCATTAACAGCAATGCCTTTGGGCATCATCGAAATAGTAGCCTTGCTGACAAGACTGATTGAGCCGGGATACTGTTTCAAACTTACCGGTAGTTTGTTGGCTTTGATGACAACCTCTTTCAAAATCTTGACCATAGCTGAATCATTCTGAACGCTTTGTGCGAAAAGGGCTGTGTTAACCAAAAGAAATACAAGAATAAGGAAAAATATTTTTTTCATGTTTAATGGATTATGATGTATAACGATAATGCATTTGTTTGCAGACAAATGGCGATCTGATTAAAAAAGGGATAATAAAATGGGAAAATCAGCTTCGTGGAGGTGGGTCGGCAAGCTCGTTTTCAAAAGTGTGAACCTTGAAAACATACGAGTATTGTATCGTCATAAAACCCCTGTTTAAAACAGGCATTGAAAATTCCGGAGTGGTAAAATAATTCTGCAAAAGTAGTTTAACCCAAAGCCTTAATGGACTATTACTACCGGGTTTGTCGGTAAACATGTCGGCAAAATTTTTACGAAAACTGGTTTCGTCTTTATCGAATACGCAGTAAACCAGAATTTTGTCTCCATCTATTGCCATGGAAGAAACATCATACATTTTTCCGTGTAAACGAAATTCTTTATTCTTTTCTTCCCATTTAAGATTAGCGAAAGCTTCTTTTGTAAAAGTCATGCACTGATGCTTTTTTCCGTGAACCTGCTCTTTCATTTCTGTCCGGATATGAGCCAGCTCTGAGAAAAAAGATAGGGAAGTCCCGATCGAAATGAACGAGAAAACAACGATCAATATGATGACCATAGGTTTCACCGGTCCAAAGTTAGCATTTCATTTGAAAACAGTGAACTTAAATTCATTGAAATCGTTTTTGATGTTTCTTCTTAGCTTTGCCGCCAAATTTGAACTTATGAAAATCGGATTTATAAGTATGCTTGAATGGCCTGAAATGGTGCCTTATGACATGCAGGCCATAGAGTTATTGAAAGCAAGGAAAATAGAAACGGAGGTTATTTTTTGGGAAGAGATCAATGTAGAAAACGCACATCAGTTGGCAGCTTTTGATTTGATTGTCATCAGAACCTGTTGGAATTATTATAAGAAAATCCCTGCTTTTATGAAATTTCTGGATTTATTGGAACAAAGCGAAGCCAGAGTTTATAATCCGGTTAAACTGATAAAATGGAACATCGATAAGAAGTCTCTCCTGGAATTGCAATCGGAAGGATTCGAAATCATTCCCACCCTTTTTGTGTTCGATGGTGAAGAAGGTACTTTCGAACAGGCAGTTGCTAAAGGATGGAATCAAATTGTGCTGAAACCCATGATTTCAGCAGGTTCCTACGATACTTTTGTGATTGATGCCAACGATTCTCAACGATTTCTCGAATTAAAGAATCAATATTTCATCAACCGGCCTTATATGTTGCAGGAATTTATTCCGGAAGTCCTTGCGGGCGAGGTTTCCACTCTGTATTTTGCCAATGGTTACGGTTATTCGGTAACCAAAGTTCCCAAAGCAGGCGATTACCGCGTACAGTTCCAGTACGGCGGTGTGTATCATCTTCAGGAAGTCAATCCCGAAATTGAGGATATCTCCACCAAACTTTCAGAGAAACTGAATCACTCAACACTTTATCGTCGCCTTGACGGGATATGGCGCAACGGTCGTTTTCTTATTATGGAGTTGGAGCTTATCGAACCTGATTTGTACTTGAATTTGAGTGCCGAAGCCCTGAACCAGTGGGTGGAGAATCTGGTGCTAGCAGGACAATTATTATCATAAATTAATTCATCTACTTTTCCCATGGCTTTGTAATTGTTATTCCCGGCTTTTTTCTTGGCATTGCCTTGTAAATTTCCTGTGAAAAATCAGCAGCAGGCATTATAAAATTTTTATAGCTTTACTGCTTCATCCTGAAATCCAAAATCATGAATCAAAAATTGGAAGAATCTTACGATTTTGTCATCATCGGTTCCGGCTTTGGTGGCTCGGTGTCGGCGTTGCGTCTTAGCGAAAAAAGGTATAAAGTGCTGGTGATCGAAAAAGGAAAATGGTGGAAACCGGAAGACTTCCCCGAGACCAACTGGAACCTGCGTAAATGGATGTGGCTGCCGGCATTCCGCTTTTTCGGGTTTTTCAAAATGACTTTTTTGCGACACGTAGGTATCCTCAGCGGCGTGGGCGTGGGCGGCGGTTCGCTGGTGTATGCCAACACGTTGCCAAGACCCGAAACAGCCTTTTTCCAAACCGGCAGCTGGGCCGGCCTTACCGACTGGCAAAAAGAGCTGGAACCCTACTATAAAACTGCTGAAAAAATGCTGGGCGCTGACCGCAATCCCAGGCTTTTTGATGCGGATCTGGCATTAAAAGCGGTTGCAAAACAAATGGGACACGAGAAAAAGTTTGAATCGACAGATGTGGCCGTTTTCTTTGGCGAGCCGGAAGTTGTGGTTCCCGATCCTTTTTTTAACGGTAAAGGCCCCGAACGTGAAGGCTGCCGGCATTGCGGAGGCTGCATGACCGGTTGCCGCTTCAATGCCAAAAACACCCTTGACAAAAACTACCTTTACCTCGCCATGAGAAAAGGTGCTGAAGTGTTGGCCGAACAAAGAGTGGTGGATGTGCTGCCGACAGGCGCAGCCAATGGTTCGAATGGCTATCTGATTACCTGCAAAAAATCCACAGGCGTGCTCTTTGGCAGAAAAAAGCAGGTGAAGGCCAAAAATGTGCTTTTTGCCGGCGGTGTACTCGGAACGGTTCGCCTGTTGCTGGATATGAAAAAGAAAAGCCTTCCCAACCTGAGCAACAAAGTAGGGTATGACATCCGTACCAACAACGAAAGTCTGGTGTTAGTCCATTCACCTAAAACTGAAAAGGATTTCTCGCAAGGCGTGGCCATTGGCTCCATTTTTCCACCCGATGAAGATTCACATGTGGAAGCGGTACGTTATGGTTCCGGTTCAGGATTTTTTAAGTTGCTAGGGATGCCCATGATCTATGGCCGTAATACCTGGGTCAGGATTGGAAAACTTTTGATGTACTTTCTCAAAAATCCGCTTTTAATGCCCCGAATGTACTTCTCTAAAAACTTCTCCAAAGAATCGGTGATTTTGCTTTTTATGCAACATCTCGACAGTACGCTGCGCTTCAAAAGAGGCTTGTTTAATTTACGTTCAAAGATTTCCACGGGAGATGCTCCAACTTCTTTTATTCCCAGGGCAAAAGAACTGGCGGAAAGAACTGCCAAAGTCATTCACGGGTCGCCTTATGTGATGACCACTGAAGTGCTTTTCGGCATTCCTACTACAGCACATATCCTGGGAGGTTGTGTGATTGGAAAAAACCGTGATGAAGGCGTCATTGACCAAAACCACAAAGTGTTTGGATATGAAAACATGTATGTCTGTGATGGCTCCGCTATTTCTGCCAATCCTGGCGTAAACCCATCGTTGACCATCACCGCCATGACGGAACGGGCTATGAGCAGGATTTCTGCTAAAAAATAGTACACTGATTTTTTATGATGCGACTGATTTGTTATGGTCAAATGGTCAGTGGAAATCATAACAAGCAGTCTAATCATTGTCCCATTGTCTCGTTCATTGTCCCAAGCTTGTCTATCATGCAAGTAGGTAAGACATCTAATTTCTTCGCAAAGAACTGACCTATCAAAAATTAATCTGAAGAAAATTTGGTTTTCTCGTTTTTTTTTTTAACTTTGTATGACTAAAACCGAAATGAAGATCCTTTCGAACCTCATTCGATTCCAAGGATTATAATATAACATGCTAAATGGGAGGAAAAACCTCCTTTAATTGAAATGAATCGACATTGCCACATAGACAACACATATCAAAGAAAGGAGGCTCGTAAGCAAAGATAACTAATTTTTTTCCTGTTAGCTGATTACATAACAGGATCGTCAGGACGTTGAGTTAACGACGAAAACAAAACAGGTATAATTTATACCCATTTAACAAATGATATATTTTTATTACTTAAAACTATCTATTATGAAAAAATCATTTATTGGAATAATAATATTATCTATGAGTCTTATAGCTTTTTCTGCTTGTGAAAAAACAAAAGACCAAGCAACAGATTCTAAGCAATATTTAGAATTAGCATCCGCTGTTACCAAAGGATTGACTGATATAGGCAATAATTTATTAGTGGAAAAAAAAACCTTTAATTCAAAGGAAGATGTCATTAAAAGTGCAAAACTGTTTTTTGGAGACAATTCTCAGTCTTACAATGCATTTTTGTCTGAATATAATAATGCACAATTAAAAACTACGTTGGTATCAAGCAGTTTTACTGATCCTGAAATTAATAATGAGATCAATAAAATAAGTCAAGCACTACAAAATAGTGAAGATCCATCCAGCTTTATTAAGTTTTTAAAAAATGAATTTGACAATGTAAAAGCCAACAATAATTTACAGCCTGAAAATAAAGATTTTCTTTTGAAATTTATTGTTACATACCAGGTATCTATTGAATATCTTTCTAATAATTTAGAATTAGTTGCATCGACAAATGGCATTGTAGGGGAGAAAAGTTCATTGCAAATTGAAAGCTGGTGGACTTCATGGGGTAAATGCGCTGCTGGAATTTTGGGAGGTGCGGGTTTAGGAGCTTTAACAGGTCTTGCTGCTGGCAGTGTAGTTCCAGCTCTTGGAACAACAGCAGGGGCCATAATTGGAGGTGTCGCCGGAGGTTTATTGGGGGCAGCAACCGCTTGTTAAATTGACAAAAAATTTCTTATGAAAGAAAAAATAATCATTGTGCTTATTTTAAATGTCATAATGTTAATGCTTTCAGTATTTGTTTTTATAACTAAAGGGCTTCCCCCGAATTTCATTCTCTGGAAGTTTATAACTTCATTAACATCGGTTATAATTTTTGGGATATTTATTTTATTGCTTATAAAGCAATTGAATAAAATTTAATCGAAGAGTAATCAAGTAATACTATTGAACGAACTCCGGCGCAATTCTTAGCGTCTAGCTTGTGGGAAGGTTGACTTGTGCCAGTAGTAAATAGACCCAAGTCTGCCACCCCCTGCCTGCCACAAAGACTTGAACCAGAGCAAGCGCAACTGCAGCTGCCTTCGCTATCGATTGTGCAATGCATAATTGTCTATAAGGTTTCTTTCAGAAAGTGTTCAATAGATGGATGAAATTGGTGAAAAACAGACTTAATATTAAACCATTGAGTTAAATAATTGTTAGATATTTCATATTTATCAATTCCTAAAAGAATTTTCGAATTTCTGTTATTTGCTAATGTCAAAGGACGATTTGATAATGATTAATAATAGGCGGCTGTATGTTCGTGAAGAACCCGGATGAAGGCGTCATTGACCAAAACCACAAAGTGTTTGGGTATGAAAATCTTTATGTGTGTGATGGTTCGGCCATTTCGGCCAATCCCGGCGTCAATCCGTCGCTGACGATTACGGCTATGACGGAAAGAGCCATGGGATTTATCCCGGAAAAGCGCATTGGCGTCAACCTAACAGAGATTTAAACAATTGATTGTTTATGATT
>CAZPPK010000119.1:0-9160 GCA_964588415.1 uncultured Lentimicrobiaceae bacterium | reverse complement strand
TAATCGCCCCAAGGGGCGGGGAATTAATCCCTTGTCCGCCTCAGGCGGATTAAAATCATTTTTAGACCGGAATGTGGCCTTGTTCAACAAGCCGGAATTTATTCTCGTAGATCCCATAAGTATTCCACGAAGTTTTCACGAAAAAGAAGATATTGAAATAGCTGGATTTTTAACGGCTTTGATCTCATGGGGAAGCAGACCTGCCATATTAAAAAGTGCCCAATACCTGATGCTTCTCATGGATAATCAACCATTTGAATTTGTATCTTCCGCCAATGATAAAGAATTAAAACGGCTTATAGATTTCTACTACAGAACTTTCAATGCATCTGATTTGCTATTTCTGGTGGAAGCAATAAAACACATATATCTTGAGAAAGGTGGTATGGAAAATGTGGCCAATGAAAGTTATAATCAGACTGGAACCATAAAAGGGCTCATTACAGGTCTCCGAACAGAAATACTCAAAGCCCCTCACCTTCCCCGTTCGGAAAAACATCTGGCAAACCCTTCAAAAGGCTCTGCCGCCAAAAGAATCAATATGTTTTTACGATGGATGGTCAGAAGTGATGATAAAGGCGTTGATTTTGGTCTTTGGAAAAAAATTCCGGCAGCTGCCCTAATGATGCCTCTGGATATCCACTCGGGAAGAATTGCAAGACAGCTCGGTCTGCTTCAGCGAAAGCAAAACGATTGGAAAGCGGTAGAGGAATTAACAGAATTCATACGCCAATTTGATCCGGGAGATCCTGTAAAATATGACTTTGCCCTTTTTGGGATAGGGGTTTCTGGAATGCCGGTCCGATTTTAAACAAAAACCGGTCATATTCCTAAATATATTGCATCAACCTTTTAAATTTGCAACAACTTCAAAGAAAAATTCATGCGAAGAAAAGACAAAGAAGTAACCGACAAAAAGATCATCGAAGAGATCTTTTCTACATCCGAGATATGCCGGATTGCCATGGTTGACAACGGGGAACCTTATCTTGTTCCTCTGAATTACGGATATTTTGAAAACACCATCTATGTTCATTCAGCATCCAAAGGAAAGAAAATTGACATCCTGAAACGCAACAACAGGGTCTGTTTTGAAATAGATTACGGACATGAAATCCTGAAAGACGACCTTGCATGCAACTGGACAGCCAAATACCGATCTTTGGTAGGCTACACTGTGGATATTCTCACCAAAGATGATGAGAAAAAATTCGGACTTGACCAGATTATGACTCATTACGGAAGGCTGGAAAATAACGTCTATAAAGAAAAAAACGTAAAGGCCATTGTAATTTTAAAGATCAACATTGAAGAAGTTACCATGAAGCAATCTGGCGATTGGGATTAAGCTTCTAAAATATTATTATTCTGTAGTTTTACAATTCAATATGGAAATATGAACATCAAAAGAATGCAGCCGGGAGACTGGGAACAGGTTGCATCAATTTATATGGAAGGTATTAAAACCAAAAACGCCACTTTTGAAACCCAATGCCCGTCATGGGAAGTATGGGACGAAAAACACCGGAAAGATTGCCGGTTCGTTGCCAAAGACGATTACCAAATTGCAGGCTGGGTAGCCCTTTCCAACATCTCGGCAAGGCCTGTCTATTCTGGGGTTTGCGAAGTAAGCATTTATGTTGCCAATGAATATAAAGGAAAAGGTGTTGGAAGTATTTTGATGCAGGCCATGATCGATGAATCAGAAGCGAATGGCATCTGGACTTTGCAGGCTGCCATCTTTCCCGAAAACACGGACAGTATTCACTTACATAAAAAATTCGGTTTCAGACAAGTGGGAATCCGTGAAAAAATAGGCAAAATGGATGCCGTCTGGCGGGATAATATTTTCCTGGAACGCCGCACCAAGAAAGCTGAAGTTAACTAAAATCTATTTCATTTCCTGAGCTAACAACGCTGCCCCCGACGCACCTCTGCATTTCCGTAAAGGGAAATGATTACATTTGTTTATAAAAGCAAATTTATTTTGGTTATAGCTGTAAATACAAGGCTTCTGTTGAAAAACAGATTGGAAGGAATCGGTTGGTTTATTTACGAAAATTTCAAACGTATTGTGAAGGCTCATCCTGAGCACCAGTTCTATTTTCTTTTCGACCGCCGTTTTGACCCTGATTTTATATTTGCTGAAAATGTAACTCCCGTTGTTATTGGGCCACCGGCACGACATCCTGTGTTGCACTATTTGTGGTTTGAGATGATGCTTCCGGCTGCCTTAAAAAAGATCAACCCCGATTTGTTCATCTCGCCCGATGCTTACAATTCACTGGCTTCACCATTCAAAAATCTACTGGTGATTCATGATTTGAATTTCGAACACCACCCTGAATTCATGCCGTGGAAAGACCGGGTTTATTACCGTTATTTTTCGTCGAAGTATGCTGAAAAAGCGGATCATATCGTCACGGTGTCTGAATTCACAAAACAGGACATTGTAAATCTTTACAAAATTCCGCCGGAGAAAATCACAGTGGTGCCCAATGGTGGCCATGAACTTTACAAGCCCATAGACGATCAAACAAAGGAAGAAATCCGGCGTGAATTCAATCAGGGAAACCCCTATTTTATTTTCATTGGCGCTTTAAATCCCAGGAAAAACATTGCCCGGCTACTACAGGCTTTCGACCTTTATAAAACAGAAAATCAAACGGATACAACGCTGATTGTGGTAGGTGATAAAATGTATTGGAACCGCGAAATGCAAAAGGCTTACATTGGCCTAAAACATAAAGCAGATGTCTTATTTACCGGAAGGCAGGAACCTGAAAAGTTGAAAGATATATTAGGTGCTGCACTGGCACTGGTTTATGTTCCATTGTTTGAAGGTTTCGGAATTCCGGTGGTGGAAGCCTTTCATGCGGAAGTTCCCGTCATCAGCTCCCAGGTTACTTCGATTCCGGAGGTTGCAGGTGATGCAGCCCTGCTAGTGGATCCATTTAAAGTGGAAGCCATTGCAGATGCGCTGAAAAGAATTACTTTTGACGCGGATTTAAGAATGAACCTTGTCGCGAGAGGAAAGAGGCGCGGGGAACTTTACAACTGGGATAAAACCGCTGAAAGGTTCTGGGATTCAATTGAATCTGTTTTATCAAAAATTAATTAAAGTCAACCTAAACCTGTTGATCATGAAAATATTAATTCTGGGATCGGGAGGAAGAGAACATGCTTTGTCCTGGAAACTTGTGCAAAGCCCGAAAGTAGACCAGATTTTTATAGCCCCCGGAAATGCAGGAACCGCGATGATGGGAACCAACCTTCCCATTGATGTGAACGATTTTGAAAGTATTAAAACCGCCGTGATTGAAAAAGAGATCGATATGCTTTTGGTAGGTCCTGAAGTGCCTTTGGTATTGGGCATTCACGATTTCTTTGCCAGCGATAATATATTGAGTAATATTCCGGTCATTGGCCCTAAACAGGAGGCGGCACAACTGGAAGGGAGTAAGGATTTTGCCAAAGCATTTATGACAAAATACCAGATCCCAACTGCAGCTTACGGAACTTTTACCAAAGACACGGTTGAAGAAGGAAAAGCATTTCTGGATACATTAAAACCTCCTTATGTATTAAAAGCTGATGGCCTGGCTGCAGGGAAAGGCGTCATTATTTTAAACAACCTGGAAGAAGCCAAAGCAGAGCTCAACAGTATGCTTGTCGAAGCCAAATTTGGAGAAGCTTCTGAAAAAGTGGTTATCGAAGAATTTCTTGAAGGTATTGAGCTTTCTGTGTTTGTACTTACAGATGGAAAACACTTCAAAATTCTACCGGAAGCCAAAGATTACAAAAGAATCGGCGAAGGTGACACTGGGCTGAATACCGGTGGAATGGGTTCGATCTCGCCTGTGACGTTTGCCAATCCAGACTTTATGCAAAAAGTTGAGAGCAGGGTCATTAAACCGACGCTGGAAGGCTTGCAAAAAGAAGGCATCCCCTACCAGGGGTTCCTGTTTTTCGGTTTGATCAGCGTGGAAAACGAACCTTATGTGATAGAATACAACTGCCGTCTGGGTGATCCTGAAGCAGAATCCGTAATCCCCCGCATCAAAAGCGACCTGATGAATCTTTTGCAGGGTGTGGCCGAAGGAAATCTTAATGAAAAAAAACTGGAAATTGACGATCGCTATGCCGCTTCCATCATGCTGGTTTCTGAAGGATATCCTGGAAAATATGAAACTGGAAAAGTCATCACTGGAATCAACAACCTGAACAACTGTATCTTGTTTTATGCCGGTGCCGGAAACGACATTGAAGAAAACCTTATCAAGACCAGTGGCGGACGTGTGATGGCAGTAACCTCTTACGGTAATACACTTTCTGAAGCCCTGAAATCTGCCTATTCCAATACAGAAAATATTAAGTTCCACGGCAAATATTACCGAAAAGATCTTGGTTTTGACTTAAAATAAGGGGTTGATGCATGCTGATACGATTTTTTAAATCCGGACTCCCTTCCCGCTTCCTTGCCCTCTTGCTGATAGCTTTTGCGATGAGGGTTCCTGTATTGCTGCAAAATTTTCCCAAACCTTCAGCCAACTACGTTCCGTTTTATCTTGGAATTGCTTTTCCGACAAGCCTTTCATTTCCGGTACAATGGATGATAACTCTGTTTCTGGTGCTATTCACGGCAATAATCATTAATTTTTTGTCAGTACAATATGGTTTTACAGAAAAGAATTCCACCCTGGCAGCGTTCTTTTTTATTCTCGGCAGCAGTGTTTTCCCCATTTCACAACCTTTGAACATTTATGTTCTCGTTACTTTTTTTGCAGCCTTGTTTTTTGCCCTGACTTTCAGGGTTCAGGATGCTGAAAATGACATACGGGCTGCGTTTGATGTGGGTTTCGGGTTGGGAATTATCATGCTGTTTTATCCCGAAGCGCTGTTGTTGACCGTTTTTATCTGGTTAGCGCTGATATCTTACGGGGTAAGCCACTGGCGGCCTTACGCCGTTAGCTTGCTGGGTGTGGTAACTCCTTTCGCTCTGCTTTTTGCCGGATTTTATGTGTTCGGTTCTACCAAAGGATTGCTGCCCGCCATTTACTCCCGGCTGGTGCCCGCATTCGGATTACTGCATTTTCATTCTCTGTTCAACCTGATCACCGGAGGTATTTTAGGGATCATTGTAGCTTTCTCTGTCATGAAAATCATCACTTTTTTGAGAAGCATGAACATCAGTATAATGCAACACATAATAACTACCCTTTGGGGATTGCTGATGATCTTAGTGATCCTTTCATTGCTTGAAGCACCAGTCGAATCGGCAGTTCTCATCTGTGTACCGGCATCCCTGATCCTGGCAACCTATTACGATTCACTGAAAAAGCTGAAATGGGCCAATATCTTTCTCATTATTTTTTTTCTGATGGTATTTGCCAACAATTACATTTCCTTGTTCCATGCTTCTTAAATCATGGTCACCGGAGAATATTACAGAAGCCGGCTGCGATGAAGCTGGACGTGGATGCCTTGCCGGGCCCGTATTTGCTGCCGCTGTAATTTTACCTTCGGATTTTGAAGACGAATTGCTCAACGATTCCAAACAGGTAACAAAGAAAAACCGTGACCTGCTGCGCGAAATCATTGAAAAAGAAGCTCTGGCTTGGGCGGTAGCCTCAGTAGGTCCTGAAGAAATCGATGAGATCAATATTTTAAACGCTTCGTTTCTTGCCATGCACCACGCCCTGGATCAACTAAATATTCGTCCCGAACTATTGCTCATAGACGGGAACCGCTTTAAAATATATGGTGACATTCCGCACCATTGCATCATAAAAGGAGATGGTAAATACCTGTCCATAGCTGCGGCATCAATACTTGCCAAAACACACCGCGATGAGTATATGGAACATATCCATCAGGAGTTTCCGGTCTATGGCTGGAACAGCAACAAAGGCTATCCTACCCTGAAACACAAATTGGCCATTCAGCAATTCGGCAGCTGCATTCACCACCGAAAAACCTTTAATGCAGCCATTCAAACAAGATTGGAACTGTAGAAAAAAGTTGTCATTCCGACAAGCGCAGCGAGGAGGAATCCCCTAAGGAAAAAGGTTCTTGCATCTGGAGATGTCCGCCGGTTATTCAGCCGAAGGATGGCATGCTGGCAACCCAAATTCAAAAAATTGCCTGTTTCCCAAACGTATTTACCTTTTGCCCACATCGCGACAAGTCTAACCCTGATTGGGATAACTTTTACCACGCCAAATAGTTAGTCCATCCTTACCAAAGATCATTCTGAAACAATAAAAAAAGCCATCCGCTTTAGCAGAGGGCTTTTTGATTATTAGTGAAGTTTCTTATTACACTTTTTCGTTCAGGGAAGTTGTAATTTTCTGTTCCAGCTCATCCATCATTTCCTGGTTATCAAATAAAATGCTTTTTACAGCATCGCGTCCCTGACCCAGTTTGGTTTCGCCATAACTAAACCATGATCCACTTTTCTTAATGATTTCATTTTCAACACCAAGATCGATAATTTCACCAATTTTTGAGATGCCTTCGCCATAAATAATATCGAATTCTGCTTTTCTGAAAGGGGGAGCCACTTTGTTTTTTACCACCTTCACGCGAACTCTGTTTCCACTCACGGTCTCAGTATCCTTAATCTGGCTGATCCGTCTGATATCAAGACGGACTGAAGAATAGAACTTCAGCGCATTACCACCGGTAGTCGTCTCCGGGCTTCCAAACATGACACCAATTTTGTCACGCAACTGGTTGATAAAGATACAAACTGTGTTTGTTTTGCTGATGTTTCCGGTAAGTTTGCGCAAAGCCTGGGACATCAATCTTGCTTGCAAACCCATTTTAGAATCGCCCATTTCCCCTTCGATTTCGCTTTTTGGAGTCAGTGCTGCCACGGAGTCAATGACGATAACATCAATGGCGCCGGAGCGTATCAGGTTATCGGTAATTTCCAAAGCCTGTTCCCCGTTGTCGGGTTGCGAGATCAGCAGGTTTTCAATATCAACACCCAGTTTCCCTGCATAAAAACGATCGAAAGCATGCTCTGCATCAATAAAAGCGGCGATACCTCCTTTTTTCTGCGCTTCGGCAATGGCATGCAATGCCAGCGTTGTTTTTCCGGAAGATTCAGGTCCGTATATCTCAACCACACGGCCCTTGGGAAGTCCGCCTACACCAAGAGCATAATCCAGTCCGATAGAACCGGTTGAAATCACAGCCACCTTTTCAATAGGAGCGCCGCCCAGTTTCATGATGGCCCCCTTACCATAGGCCTTTTCAAGTTTCCCTAAAGTAGCTTCCAGGGCTTTTAGTTTATTTTGCTTTTCTTTTTCCAGGTTTTGGTCAGCTTTCTCAGTTGTCATATTAATCCAGTTTTAATTTCTTAATGATTTGTTCAGTATGTTCTTTTGTCTTCACACTAGTAAAGATCTCTTTCACTACACCGGCTTCGTTCAGGACAAAGGTGGAACGAATCAAACCTTCGTATTCACGACCATAAAGTTTCTTAGGTCCCCAGGCTCCGTAAGCTTTAATCACATCTTTACCCGGGTCTGATAATAAAATAAACGGAAGGTCGAATTTATTAATAAAACTCTGATGTGATGCTATACTGTCAGGACTGATTCCCAAGATCGTATAGCCTTTGTTTATCCAGTATTGATAATTATCCCGGAAATTGCAGGCTTCGCTTGTGCATCCGGGGGTGTTGTCTTTGGGATAAAAATATATGATGACCTTTTCCCCTTTAAGGCCTGCTAAAGTCACTTCATTATTGTTTTGGTCAAATAGTTTAAAATCAGGAGCTTTATCGCCAATTTTCAATTTTTCCATACATATTATTTTATATACAAATATACAATTATTTGACAGCTGGCAAAGCAGTCAAACCAAAAGCAAAAAGATAAAAAAATTGCTTCAGGGTAAATTTTCCCAGGATATTTTCAGAATTATTGTCCAGACCTTTGTAGTTTTTGATAATACCTGCACCAGATCGTGAGACCGCATTCTTCACATTTCGGTTTGCGTGCAATGCAAACATAACGGCCATGTAAAATGAGCCAGTGGTGCGCCAGCGGTATCAGTTCTTCAGGAAAGTATTTCACTAATTGTTTCTCCGTTTCAAGTGGCGTCTTAGAGTTCGTAGTCAGTCCCAGCCTTTCGCTCACCCTGAAAACATGCGTATCCACAGCCATAGCCGGTTTATTAAAAACGACTGATGCAATAACATTGGCGGTTTTTCTACCCACACCGGGCAATTTTTGAAGATCATCTACTTCCGAAGGAACTTTCCCATCAAAATCTCTGATCAGCATTTTGGCCAGGCCTGAAAGATGTTTAGCCTTGTTGTTGGGGTAAGAGCAGCTTTTTATCAGCTCAAAAATTTCAGAAACTTCAGCTTCTGCCAGATGTTGCGCATCAGGAAACATGTTAAAGAATTCTTTGGTAATGATATTGACCCTTTTGTCTGTGCATTGGGCAGACAAAACTACAGCCACTATCAACTCGTACGGCATTCTGTAAACCAGCTCCGTTTCGGCAAAAGGCTTATTCTTTTTGAAATAGTCAATAATTCCTTCGAATCGTTCTTTTTTTGTCATGGGCATTTTTTACAAAAATAGAAGGTTTGGATGATAAACCCGATAGAAAACCTGATCGGTTGTCATAAAAGAAATATATTCATATGTGGTGACATACCATTAAATTATGCTGAAACCAACTTCTCAGAAGAATTGTTCATTTTCAACAAAACATATTTATAGAATTCACGAATCAGGTTTTTCTTGACACAGGTAGCGAAATACGACGCAGTGTTAATTCAAAAGAATGGTCAGATTTCCCAGCGAACTGGTTTGGATAATAAAAAGTGCTGCAGCATAAGTCGTTAAATTTCTGACGACAGTTGCTAACGGTTTCATTCCAATAATCTCCATCTTTCCGTGAACGGGGGTAGGACTATCTTGGAATTTGTGGGAGGTGTAATAATTTTGCACAGGCATAGGATTAAATTAAACTTTGGTGAACTACAAAATCCTAACGCAAAAAAACACCGATTATTTATTTAAAACTTTGAGAATTTATAAAATGAACTACCCTGGGGCTCTGCTCCAGGGTAGTTCATTAACTTTGTTCGGATTAAAAGCTATTTTACACTTCAAGTAAACATTCTCTATAAATA
>CAZPPK010000118.1:0-9175 GCA_964588415.1 uncultured Lentimicrobiaceae bacterium | reverse complement strand
TTATATCTATGAATCATTTTTAACCATTCTCAACCCTTGATTCGCATTAATAAATGACGATTGTAAGAATTAATTTGACTTTAAACAACTTCATTAACTGCAAAAGTAATTCATGCCTTATATTCTTAAGGAAGAACTTTGCCATAAAAAAACAATAATAAGGTAGATATGAAAAAATTGAAAATAGCTTTGAAAGCAAAACAGGCTTACTCATGGTTGTTATTACTTTTCCCAGCTTTGTTAATTCTATTGTTGTTTTTATCAAAAGACAAGCTCAATGATTATGCTGCAAAAGCCATCAGGGCAGAAGCCGGTTCCCAATTTATTCGTTCGGAATCGGCTGTTGTCGATTCTACATATAATTACATAAAAAATGGGCAGAACTTTCAGTTTACCTTCCTTGAATTTGGAGCAAAAGGTTGTTCTGCTTGCAATCGAATGGAAGTCGTAATGAATGAAATGCGAGAAAAATATCCTGGCAAAGTGAATGTGTTTTTCGTAAATATCCTGATTCCCAAAAATCAGGGATTGATGAAATATTATAGCATTGTATCTATTCCAACACAAGTTTTATTAAACACTGATGGTATAGAATACTTTAGGCATATTGGATATTGCTCAACTACAGAATTGGTAAAAGAATTTGCCCCCATGAAAAATAAATATTAAAAAAATCTTGACTTTGATAAAAAATATTGTATTTTTGCAAGCAAGTACTTACATACATGAAAAAGCAAAATACAGAAATCAGACAAGAACAAATTAAACAAGCCGTCCTTGATATTATATATACGGAAGGCTTAAAGAATTTATCTACCAGAAATCTGGCAAAGCACGTAGGATTGAGTGAAGGGGCCATATTTAGGCATTTTGCTAAAAAACAGGATATAACGTTGGCACTCGTACAAGATGTTCAGAAAGATTTAATTGGTTCTTTGCGCTCCATTGCCTTTTCAAACCTTGACCCTGAAGAAAGATTGAATCAGTTTTTATGCCACACTGTAAAGTATCTGATGGATAATAAGGGAATTACAATGCTTATGTTTTCTGAAGCCTCGCGAAACAACGATGTTGTACTAAAGGAAAGCTTGCAACAGGTTTTTAATAGTCAGAAACAATTAGTTAGCGCAATTGTTCTGGATGGAGTAGCCGTGGGTAAATGGGATGAGAATATCCCTGTGGAATATATTGCAGATATGTATATGGGTATCCCTCTGTCTTTAAACATTGAGTTGGTTTTGAACCAGGGAAAATTTAAGATGGATAATTTTTGCCAGCGAATGATGATAATCTTATTGAAAATTTTGAAAAGATAATTTTTTTTAGCATAACTACAAGTAAGTACTTACATATTATTTAATCAATCCTTAAAAAGACTTAAAAAATGCTAACACAAAGAAAAATATAATGAGCTATTTCTTTCACAAAATATTATTAATTGATGTTTTTGACTTTTATCTGACTGGAATCGCAGAAATTATTGTTTTAAAAAGCTTAGACATAAATAATATGGTAACGAATGCAGTCTCATATTTAAATTTAAAAAATATTGATAATGAATAAATTAGAAATTGGTGCAAATGCCGGGATTATATGGGAGAGCCTTGACGAAAAAGGGCCCATGCTGTTTACTGAGTTTAAGAAACTAACCGGGCTTGGTGAAAAATCACTTATAATGGCACTTGGCTGGCTTGCCCGGGAAGACAAAGTTTATCAAGCTAAACCTTTTGAAAAAGAATGGGACGTATACCCAATTTACAATTGAATTTAACAAAAAAATTAAAAATGAAAAAATTATTGATCACTTTGATAGTTGTTTGCTTCGCAACAGCTTCAATTTTTGCCCAAATGGGCAGACAGAAAAACAAATCGAACTTTCAATTAGGTATCCTGGGCGGTTTGAATATCCCCAACCTTACTGGTGGAAACGGAAATCCTTTGAGCAGCGGCTGGTCGTCACGGACCGGTGAAGCCTTTGGTATGACGGTTACCTTAAATTTGGGATCCAATTTTGCCATGCAGGCAGATGCTTTGTACTCGAGTGAAGGGGGCAAGCGCGACGGGATGCAGGCAATAGATGGTTCTTCCATCAATCCACAAGTTCCGCAAGGAACCTATTTTTATGCTAATTTTCATAACCGGTCTGTTTTAAACTATGCCGAAATGCCGGTAATGTTAAAATATAACCTGCCGATTGGTAAATCGTCGGTCTTTTATGCAGATTTTGGACCTTATGCCGGCTTTTTGTTGAATGCCAGGCAGAAAACAAGCGGTTCGAGTATCGTTTATGCAGACGCTACCGGTGGACAGCCTGTTTCAGTTAACCCGGCTACGGGGCAGCCTGTAGCCGTATCATTTGATGCGAACACGGATATCACAAACAGCATTAAAAATATCAATGTCGGTTTGACCGGCGGAATTGGTTACTCACAATGGGTAGCCTTCGGAGATATCTCTCTTGACCTTCGCGGCGCCTATGGTTTAACTACCATACAAAAAGATACTAAAAACGGCAGCAGCCATACCGGAAACCTTTTATTCGCTTTGGGTTACTCAATTCCATTGTAATCCGGATTTATAGTTATAAATGTCAAAATAATAAGGACAAAACAATGCTTAAATATATACTTATCTTAATTTGCTTTCCCGTGCTTATGCAGGCACAAGATGTGCAAAACATCGGCCAACTTCTGGATTCGTTAAAAACACATCCCCAAACTAAAAGTGATATTATTGCTGTGCAACAGGCAGTAAACGCTAAAAATTCTGTGTATAGTAAACTGTATCCAAATATATCGGGCTTTGGAAGGTACGATTATGGTTCAAGTCCTACAGGAATGTTGCCTGTACCTCCCGATGAAATGTTTTCCATGAAGGCAGACCCTAGCATTGGTCAGCCATTTAGTGAAAATATCTATAGGGTAGGGACTGTCATTTCCATGCCAGTTTATGTGCAATCAATATATACTACGGCTTCTATGGCAAAAATGATGGTCCAATCGGCAAAAGACAAAGCCTACATCAACCTGCTCAGCAATGAAGCTTTACTGGTAGGATTGAATTCAAACCTGACATATATTGAGTCATTAAAGGATGCCTTGAACAGCAAAAAAGCTTCCCTGCTTAAAACAAAACAGTTTGTAGAAATCAAGGTTAACAATGGGCGTGCATCCGGGGATGCATTATTGAAAATCAATAATGCCCTAAATGATATTTCTGTCTCATTAAATAATCTTGAAATTCAAAAACAGCAAATTATTGCTGTAATAAATTCCTACACTGGAATCACGCTCTCAAAACCGGTTGCCATGAAACAGGTAGGCACTTTCCAAAAAGGGGAACTCGTGGCATTAAACCCATTAAAAGACAAGCTGAAAGCAACTCGCTTAGCATTTCGTGCTGAAAAGGAAAAGCTACTCCCTTCATTGGTAGCCCAAGGAAGCTTCAGTGATAATTTTGCCAAAGCCTATAACAACAACATCAATATCAACAATCATTATACTGCTGCAAGCATTGTATTGCGAATTCCAATCTTCTCCAAAAACCAATATTCCCAGATAAGGAAAACACATCTCAAAATGGAGGATACAAGGAATAAATTAGCTAAGATGAAACTGAACATTACATCTCAGGCAGTTCAACTGCAAAAGAGCCTTGCCCTACTCGACAACTCTCTCCTGCTCTATCAGAAAAGCGTAGAAGATAAACAGGAACTTTTAAAAATCGCTACTGTAGATTTCAAAACGGACCGAATGACAATGGAAGATTATCTGAAATATGAGGATGAGTCTGTTCTTGAAAAGTCTAACCTGTATAAAGCCCAGGCAAAAAAATGGCAGACGCTGATGAAACTCGCAGTGATATATGGAAATAATATTGAACAAATTGTAAAATAATTACCCGGTAAAAAATATTTCATCATGAAAAAGAATAAAAAAACAATTATCTGGACGGTTGTCATTTTGCTTATTGTGGTGCTCGGCATCCTGAAAATAAAAAGCACGAAGCAAAAAGAGGCTGCACTACCACCTGCCCAACAATACGCTATTGTGGTTCCCACAATGAGACCTCAGAAAAAAAGTACACAGCTAACCCTTCCTTATCTTGCCCTGACAAAAAATGACAAGGATGTGATGCTGGCTTCCCGTATTTCTGCCCGGGTTGACTGGATAAGAGTCAGTGGAAGCCAGGTGACAAGGGGTGAAGTGATTGCTAAACTTGACTCAACCAGCATCATAGCCAATCTTAAAAGCGTGAACTCCCAGATAGCTGCACAGGAAACTGTATTATCGAACCTCGAAGCTACGCACCAACGCACATTGGAACTTTTGAATGTGCAAGGGGCTTCCGTTGAACAGTCTCAGGCGGAAGAGAGTAAAATTGCCGAATTGAAATCACAGATCGAATCACTCAGGCAGAAAGTTAACGACATGAATAATACTCTGACTTACGCTATTATCAAATCACCGGTTGATGGACGTATTTCCCAAACTATGGTTAACAAAGGCGATATAGCCATGCCGGGACACCCGGTAGCTGCTTTAAGCGCCAACAACGGTTTTTATCTTTTGTTGCGGGTACCAACTGACCTAAAAGTTTATGGTATTACTATGAACGGTAAAGATTATGATGCTATTCCGCTGCACAGTACATTCAACAGTCTGGCCGAATATAAAGTGTATGTTAACAGTAGTGAAATGACCAGCGGAAACCGCCTGGAGGTTAATGTGATTATATACAAAGGCAACGGAATTGAAATACCTTTTGACGCTGTTTTGAACCGTAACGGGAAAAGTTATGTTATGGTGAGAAACAGCAACAAAGCGGTTCCTGAACTTATTTATCCTGTACAAAGCGGCCAGCAGGGAATGGTGGTGGATAATCCGGACCTGATTGGAAAAGAGTTAGTTGTTGCCAAACAGGATATTTTATTGCGATTGCTGGGCGGTACTTCACTTAAAGTAAAGGAGGACTAAGCCATGTTTGACTTTTTCTATAAAAGGCCTTATCTGTTATTTTCACTAATTGGTGGTTTTTTTATCATGGGAATTGTAGCGTTGGTAACGCTTCCAAAAAACCTTTTCCCGGATTCAACACCGCCGGAAGTACTCGTTGTCACAAATATCCCCGGCGCCACCGCACAGGTTTCAGCCAACACTGTTTCCAAACCTATTGAAGAAGAAATATCACGGCTGGGTAAGATTAAGGATGTGAGTTCTACTAACGTGGCCAACTTTTCCATTGTTTTGGCTCAGTTTAGCTACAAAAAGGATTTAAATGCTGCTGCCGTGGACGTGGCCAATGCCCTTTCCATTGCCAAAGCCAAATTGCCTCAAGGCGTGAATCCTGCCATTTATACAGTGGGTGACTTCACCCTGCCAGTGGATGTGATCTCGCTTTCGCCGAAGAATAAAAACATCACTTTGCCTGAAATTAGAAAAATTGCCCAGAGTTTTATCAAACCGTACTTGTTGAGCAATCCGGGAATAGGTAACGTGGAAGTTTTCGGCGGCTATCAAAGCGCCATCAACATCAACGTTGACCCATTCAGGGCTAAACGTTATGGTGTGGATTTTGCCTCTATTGCCAAAGCCATACAGGCGCTTAATCATGATATTCCGGTCGGCTTTGTAAAAGGGAAAAACGGATTTTTCACTATCACCATATACGGTGAGAAAGACGAAGTAGCTCGTTTAAAACAAATTCCTATCCTGCCAAATGTTCGGCTTGGCGACGTGGCAGATGTGAAATGGGGTTATCAAAAACGTACCAGTGGTTATATAGGCAACGGAAAACAATCTATTGCGTTAAGCATTCAGCGTGCACCTGGCGGAAGCGTGCTCTCCGTTAGTAATGTTGCCCGTGCACAAATGAAAAAACTGGAAAAAGAATATCCAAATATTCGTTTTCAGATTTCTGATACTCAACGTGATTTGATTAAGCTTTCCAATGAGAATATGTTGAGTGCGTTGCGTGATGCCATCATTTTTACACTCATTGTCGTATTCTTTTTTCTTGGTAATTTCCGTGCCATTGTGGCTGCCGGTTTATCCATCCCTATGGTATTCTTCGGTACACTGGCAGTGATTTGGATGGGTGGCGGCGAACTGAACATTGTAATTTATACGGCCATTATTCTTGCATTGGGCATGCTGACCGATGACGCGGTGGTGGTGCTCGAAAATGTCGAGCGGCACCTTACCGAATTGAAAGAAGATTTAAATACTGCGGTTAGAAAAGGAACCAAAGAAGTTGTTGCTCCTGTTTTTGCCGGAACGCTTGCCACCATTGCCATCCTCTTCCCGCTGATGTATGTCGGCGGTTTCCCGCAGAAAATTTTTAAACCCCTGGTTTCAACTTTGATTATTGCGCTACTACTCTCTTTCTTTTTGTCCATCACTTTTATCCCTCAGCTGTTGAAGATTATGTATAAAAATGGGGTAAACAAAACAAAGTTAGAGCGGTGGTTCGACAGGGCTTATCAGAATACTTTGGGAAGATTGGTGGAACCCTATTTGAGCGTGTTGAGATTCTCCAACGGAAAACACAGGATATGGCGTCGTGCCATGCTTATAGCGGGTGTATTGGTGCTTCTTTTGATTAGCCTTAAATCTATTATGCCGACTATTGGCCGGGATGCCATGCCTCCTATGGATACGGGAATTATGAAAGCACAGATTGCTTTCAGTTCTAACGAAACCGTAGATAACGCGGAAGCCCGGTTACAGCCGTTTTTGAATTGGCTTGACAAACAGAAATGGGTAAAAATGAGCTCCGTGGCTTTTGGAAACGAAAAAGGAGTGCTCAGTCTTGGTAGCGGCAACCTACCTTCCGAAGCTACCATTACTATTAATGCCGTGGACCGTTTTCAACGGAAACAGACAATCTGGCAACTCGAAGATACCATTCGTCGAAAACTGGCTCAATTACCCGGATTAAAAAGAGATGATGTATTTGATTTTGGTGCAACAGCTGTTTCCACAGTTAAGGCCCCTCTTGATGTTCGCCTTCTCTCACCTTATGTGGATGGGTTGGGACATAAAGCCGATGAAGTGAAAAAGGCTTTAAGTAATGTTAAAGGACTGACTTCATTATCCACAAGCTGGGACAAAGACTTTACGGAAGTGAAACTGGATGTGGATGAAAACAAAGCGTTGAGTTATGGAATAACGCCTTATCAAATTGCCATGCAACTTCCTGTGAAAGGTCAGGTTGTGGGTTTGGCCGGTAATTTCCAGTCAATGAATACCCAGTTTGTAAGGCTGTATCTGAAAGGTAAATTCAGTCAGAACATTCAAACATTACGCCTGCTTCCTATAAGTACAAAGTTTGGGGAAGTTCCGCTGGAAACACTGGCCAAAATATCCAAACAATTAACTTATGCCAAAATAGAACGCGACCAATTGATGTATAGCGTGGATGTTAACGGATACCGTGCCAGAAGGCCTGTTACCCATATTACGGATGCCGCTATTGCTTCTTTGAAAAAAGCAAAACTGGTCGGTGTTATAGTAAGCCAGCAGGGCGATATTGCCACCATTAATGATAGTTTTTCACGGATGATTAAAGCCATTGGATTGGGAATCATTCTTTTACTGATATCCCTGATTGCTATTTACAAATCAGTGCGGATGTCGCTCATCATGATTTTTGTTTTACCTCTTTCCATGATTGGTGCTGCCTGGGGCATGTTATTGTTTGACAAGCCGAGTTGTTTGCCCAGTATGCTGGGGATTTTACTCTTGTTCGGAATTATCATTAAGAATGCAGTATTGCTAATTGATTTTTACCAACATCACAGGGAAAATGGGGAAACACCTTTTGAAAGTGCCCTGGAGAGTGTGCGGGTACGTTTCCGTCCGGTTATGATGACCGCTTTTGGTACCATTGCCGGGATGATTCCCATTGCTTTGGAAATGGCAGTAGGCCTTGAACGGCTGAGCCCGCTGGCCGATGTAGCCATTGGCGGACTGCTTATCGGGACACTGCTTACGCTGATTTATGTGCCCATGTTTGCCTATTCTCTGGATAATAAAAAAGTTAAAACATCAAATTCAGAGGTAAGCATTGAAAATGCTCATTAAAATAAACTTATATAAAAGCTTGATATTTCATAAGATCTAAAGAAATAAGAACCATGAATTTTAATAAAGAATCCTGTCATTCTAAATATTTAATTAAAAAACCGCCTTACAAAGGCAGCAAAATTTTATCAATGTTTTCGGCTGCAATCGCCGAAAGCGCAAAATGTTAAACAATTTAAATCTAAAAGAAATGAAAAAGATTATCTTTTTATCAGTGTTAGTTCTCCTGGCTGGAGGATTAACCTATGGACAGGGTGTAAAAACCCAGACAAAAAACAATTACAAATATGGTAATGCAGTCGATGTCGCTTACGAAGTAAGCTTTCCAATGGGCAATTTAATGAATGGCGCCACCACAAGCTGGACCGGGTTCACTGCCAGATATGAATTCAATATGGGAAAAGGATGGGCTGGTACAGTAACCTCAGGTTATCTTTCATTTGCTGATAAAAACCAGCAAAGTTATTCTGTTGTTCCCGTTATGATTGGTGCCAAACTGCACGTTCTTGCAGGATGGTATGGCATGGTGGAAACAGGCTTCAACTTTTTCTCCACATCAGGGCCAACAGCTTATAGTAATCCTGCTGAATGGGGTTACAGCGTAGGTACCGGATACGAAATTCCTTTGAGCAAACTCCTCTCCATTGACGTTTCTACGAAATATCAATACAACCTTGATAATCTGAGTTATTGGAATACCAGGGCTGGCTTAATGTTCAAGTTCTAAAATATTTGCTTTCAGAATGACGGGGTTCCCTTAGCGGATTTTAATTATTCATATTCGTGAAAAAGGGCAGCCTGGTAAGAAGTTGCCCTTTTAAAATTTTATGCCGGAGGCACAAAATGTTAAACAGCTCAATAATAATAAAAAATTCTATAACTATATCGTTCTTCTTGAAATTATTTGGCGGTTTAAATTTATATCATTGATTATCATTACGTAAGCACTTGTTATTATCATATTTCTTATCGGTTAAAAGACGTCAACGACTTAAGTTTCGGGCTTCTTAAAAATAGATGGGCTTTTATGAATCGAAAGACGCCCCATCGAGCCTAACTAATTAGTAATATAATTAATAATGAATTAACTA
>CAZPPK010000117.1:0-9203 GCA_964588415.1 uncultured Lentimicrobiaceae bacterium | reverse complement strand
AATAAAAAATTATTTGACCGTCAATTTATTTCGTAATAATTACATAATCAGAGTATTAGAAGTTGTAACAAAAATAGTATGTATTTGTTACAATATGAACTCTATTAAAACAAGGTAGTTGTACAGTTAAAACTCAATTTCCAGATCCAGCGAATTTTTCAATTTGTTCATTTGTGGGAATTTTTTTGCCAAAGATTCAAAACGTTCACTGTCCGTATATGCTTCTGCTTGGTTTTTCACCGAATCTACCAATGGATGCAACTCTATCTGATTGTTATTCAACTCATTTTTTAAAAAGGTGATTAGTGTCACCACATTTAAAGTATCCTTTGCAATGATGATGTTGGGAACCATGTACTCGATAACAAAATTATCTTTTAAAACAGGATTGCTTTTCGCCATGGTGTGTACAAAGCTCGGGGATTGATCCTTAAATTGTTCAACAAATAATTGCCAGCTTCTAACCAAATCTTCCTGAGAAAATGGATTTGCAATGACCGGTTCGTCTGCTTCCTGCTCTTTATTTTTTTTCGCTTTTAATGCTTTAAGACTGCCCTGAATGGAAATATTCCTTATTTTTCGCGAGCCATTGGTTGTGGATATTTTTTGTGAACTGCTCTTTACAGAATTCTTTATTTGATTCCCCGGGCTGGCTTTAGTCGCAGTTGAATTGCCTTCTGGTTTCTCACCTGAAGGGACTTCGTTTAATTTAGAATTGACATCTTCCACATCAGCACCAGCAAGTCCAGGATCTTCTTCTTTTTCCAGATTCGAGTTTTTAGGTTTATCATCTTCGGATACTGATTCTGCTTTGGTTGAAATAGAACCGGATTTTAGTACGGAATCAGGAGCATGTTTAAGAACTGGTTTTGGGGCAGTTTTTTGATGATATACAGGTTTTGACTCGCCTGTGCCGGATGCAGACCCTGAATTTGGTGTTTCAGGAATTCCATGATCCAGAGAACATAATTGGGTCAGCGCAATTTCTACATGAAGGCGTTTGTTATTGCTGTTTTTATAACTCAAATCATACTGATTACAAGTATCCAGCGCTTTGAAGAGAAATGTATTGTTGCATCCTTCCGATTGTTCCTGATAATGGGCCTTTAAAGCCTGACTGGTTTCCAACAAAGTAGCAGTTCGGGGATTCTTCATCACCAGAATATTCCTGAAATGATCTGTAAGTCCATCCAAAAAGTCCTGGCCATCAAAACCATTCTGAAGAATCTCATCAAAAATCAAAAGTGAAGTAGCAATATCGCCCTGAAGCAAGGCTTCAGTAACTTTGAAATAATATTCGTAATCAAGAATATTTAGATTCTCAATGACATTCTTATATGAAATCTGCTGGCCGCTATAACTAACTATCTGATCAAAAGTTGATAAAGCATCGCGCAAAGCGCCATCCACTTTCTGGGCAATTACCATCAAAGCATCTTCTTCTACTTCAATGTTTTCACTGCGGGCAACATAAGCCAGGTGCCCGGCAATATCGGAGACTTTAATTCTTTTAAAATCAAAAATCTGGCAACGCGACAGAATGGTAGGAATGATCTTATGTTTTTCGGTGGTAGCAAGAATAAATTTCGCATAAGCCGGCGGTTCTTCCAGTGTTTTCAAAAAAGCATTGAAGGCCGCTGCTGAAAGCATGTGAACCTCATCAATAATATAAACTTTGTATTTCCCGGCCTGAGGCGGAATACGCACCTGTTCCACCAGCGCACGAATGTCGTCAACCGAGTTGTTGGAAGCAGCATCCAATTCATGAATATTAAAAGAAGCATTATCGTTAAATCCCTTGCAGGAATCGCATTCGTTACAAGGTTCGCCATCGGAAGATGGATTCAGGCAATTGATGGTCTTGGCAAGTATTCTGGCACAAGTTGTCTTTCCAACTCCACGCGGACCGGTAAAAAGAAAAGCCTGAGCGAGATGTCCTGTAACAATAGCATTTTTCAGAGTCGCTGTAATAGGATCCTGCCCTACAACCTCTGCAAACGTAGAAGGACGGTACTTCCGGGCTGAAACGATAAAGTTCTCCATTTAAAAAAATTTTGAGTTTCAAAAATAACAAATTCAGCCGGAATATTCAGAGAAATTCTCAGCTTAACAACAGGAAAACAAAAAAAGAAAATAGCAGTAATCCCGGGAGCTATAACCAAAAAACCCGGACACAATAAAGTATCCGGGCTGATTTTATCAAGTCTTTTAGTGTACTACACGGCTATAACGCTGTTGTAGTGTTTGGTAACTTTCGATTTCAAATTACCTGCTTTGTTCTTATGAATTATGTCTTTTTTAGCCAGCCTGTCAATCATAGAATATAATTTAGGCAACTGCTCCTGGGCTTCTTTTTTGTCAGTCAGCAACCTGTATTTTTTAATCGCATTACGCATGGTTTTCGCATAGTAGCGGTTCCGTACTTTTCTAACATCGTTCTGTCTGATTCTTTTGAGCGCTGATTTGTGATTAGCCATAATATTATTTTGTTGTTGTATTTACTCTTCCTTTTGGGGCTGCAAAATTAAATAAAGTTTTAATATAAACCAGAATTTGTTGTTTAAATATTAATATATTCGCCTAATTTTATAATTCTCCGATCACTACCGGCTCATCGGTCATTACGATTCCGGTTAAACGGACATCATAAAATGAATTTTTTGCTAACCCCTTTTTCTTTATGATAATGGGGAAATAATGTTCTCCATATCCTATTGCGTACCCATTGTCGTCAAATTGTTCGATCAAAACCCTTTGTTTTTTGCCAATAAACGACTTACGATATTCCAGTTTCATTTCGTCTGAAAGCTTTCTTACCTGTTCCGACCGGCGGGTTTTTTCTTTTTCATTGATCTGATCAGGCATTCTTTCTGCCTTTGTTCCTCTGCGAATGCTGTATTTAAAGGTGTGAATATGCCCGAATCCGATTTTTTGCGCCACTATCATGCTATTCTGAAAATCTTCCAGTGTCTCGCCAGGGAATCCAACGATCATGTCTGTGGTTAAATTAAATCCGGGATAAGAAGCTCTAATCTTGGCAGCCATCTCTTCAAACAATTTAACCGAATACATACGTCTCATTTTCAACAAAATATCTTCTGAACCGCTTTGCAGGCAGATATGCATGTGTGATGCCAGTTTCGGGTTTTGAAAAAGTCGGAAAAAGCTTTCGGAATAGCCATCAGGCTCGATGGAAGAAATCCGCACGCGGAAATCGCCGGGGATATCTAAAATTTGCTCTACTAATTTTTCAAAATCGGTGTCGCCATCGCGGTAACGTCCAATATTTACACCTGTCAAAACTACTTCCTTATATCCAAAATCAACCACGCGTAGGATATTTTCATAGATATCAAATGCAGGGCGGCTGGTAGCACGTCCTCTCACTTTGGGAATAATGCAATAAGTACAAAAGTTATCGCATCCGTCCTGAATCTTGATCAGGCTGCGGGTATGAAATGTTGTATCCGCTGCATCATAGGCAAAAACATCTTTCTCAAGGTTATCAGGTGCCACAATTTCACCCTGAAAGTAAGCGTCAACCAATGATAAAATGGAAGCTTTATGGTCGTTGTCCACGACAAAATCAACCTTATCGCTTTGCTCCAGTTCGTTTTTGTAATTGGTAGCCATACAGCCGGTTACAATTTTCAATGAAGAAGGATGCAACCGGTTCATCTGGTTCATGACCTGTTTTGATTTATGGTCACTTTGATTGGTAACCGTGCAGGTGTTCACCACATAAACATCAGCTTTTTCATTGAAATCTACAATCTGGAAATCCTTTTTGGAAAATTCAGAAACCAATGCATCTGTTTCGAACAGGTTAAGGCGGCAACCCAGTGTTTTAAAAGCAATTTTTTTCATAGTAATCAGAGATGGGATCAGGCAATAACAGCTTCACTCACCAGTACACCTTCCGCCGAGAAGTGACTGGCGCTGTTTACCTTAACTTTAACAAACTGTCCGATGAGATCATTATTATTCGAAGCAAATCGTACGATGATCTTTCCTTCTGTAAGTGCTGACAAATAACCTTCTTTCCGGTCTTTTCCACGAGCCAGAACTTCCACGGTCTTGCCCAGCATTCTTTTATTGTATTCCAATGAGTGTTTCATTAACTCATCGGTGAGCATGTGATAACGTTTCTTTTTCTCGTCTTTGGGAATATCATCTTCCCAACACGAGCTGGCTGCACCGGGGCGTGGAGAATATTGGGCAATGTAAGCCATGTTGTATTTGAACTCTTCCATAGCCTTCCGCGTATTCTCGATTTGAGCTTCCGTTTCGCCGGTAAATCCAACAATGATATCGGTAAATAGCGTAGCTTCGGGAATCAAACGGCGAATGGTTTGGACGATAGCGCGATACTTTTCCACGCTGTGTTTCCGGTTCATACGCACCAAAACTTCGTCATCGCCCGATTGTAAAGGCAAATGAATTTGTTTTGCGAGGCAACTGTATTGTGAAATCACTTCTATCACTTCATCAGACATGTCTCTCGGATGCGGTGAAGTAAAGTAAACCCAGAATTTCTGTCCTGATTGATTGCCGAATTCACCGATCATTTTCAGCAAACCGGCAAAGGAAACTTCTTCCCCTTTCTTATCAAGGCCATACGAATTCACATTCTGACCCAAAAGGGTAATGGATTTGAATCCTTTCTCAACCAGGTCTTTCAACTCATACATGATCTCTTCCGAAGATCTTGAAACTTCCCGTCCACGGGTATAAGGCACGGCGCAAAAAGAGCAAAACTTGTTACAGCCGTTTTGGATGGGAATAAATGCTTCGAAACCTGAGCTGTATTTGGGTGTGATGTGCCAGAAGGCATCAATATCTTTTTCAGGATGCAAAATACTTTTCGTTGAAGGATGGCTTACGCCCGATAATTTGAAAGCGGCTTCATTCTTTGACTTCAGTACTGGTTTTTCCATCTCTTCCAGCCCTTTATCAAGGCTCTGTATTCCGGCAGGAGTAACAATTCCGTATTGTTGGATCATTTCAGGGAATTCCGGAAGATCGCTCATTGGAAAAACCAGATCAAATTGTTTCAGGAATTTCTCACGATCGGCAGGCAAAACACATCCCGTAACAAAAGTGAGCAGGTTTTTCTGCTTACGCCACCGGTCCCACTTTTGCATTTTAGAATATACTTTATCGATACCTTTCTGACGAACGGAACAAGCAATAACACCCAGTAAATTGGCTTCTTCTTCATGCTCCGTGGGTTCAAAACCCAGCTTCTCCAAAACCCGCTGGACCCTCTCCCCGTCAGAAATGTTCATCTGGCATCCCAATTGTACAATATGATATTTCATCTGTCCGATTTCCCTAATTAAAAATACACTTCAGCATGTAAATGATCCTGGGGAATACCTTTAGTTTCCAACATATCCATAACATCTCTGATCATTTCAAAATTACCGCAAAGGAAACAATGTGTATTTGAGTCAAAATTATTTTGGCGGATATATTCGGTTACCCTGCCATGAAATTTCCCTTCTTCATCACGGCTTGTACAGGAAATATAGCGTTCAGGATCATAATCCTTTTTCTCGTAGGTTTCTTCTCCATAGCGAACACCGTGTAACACTTGATAATTCAATCCTTTAATGCTTTTTATCATGCTATGGAAAGGAGAAATTCCCGTTCCGCTCGCCACGAACAAAAAAGGATTGTGATCCACCAAAAACTCTTCATCAACCGTAAAAAAGCCCAAAGGACCCTGGATTTCCACTTCATCGCCCGGAGCCAGCTTTTTCAATTTCTTCGACACTTCACCATCATCCACTTCTTTCACCAATACTTCAATCACGTCTTCGTCCACACCACTATAAATTGAGTATTCGCGATGATGGATGTCGCCAGCTTTTCCCAATAGAATGTGTTGCCCAGGTTCAAAGGCCATATTCTTTCTTTCTATTCCAACTACAAAAGTAGATTCGGTCAGCTCCCGCACATTCAACACTTTATGATAATTATTGTTCATCCTTAGAGCACTTAATTTATTTTATAAAAAACTATTTGTGCAGGTTAATTTTCGGGTTGGCAAAAATAGTTAATTTTTTGCTTTCCAAATAAAACCGTTTGAATCAGGAAAAAACGTATCTTGAACATTTAAAAATAATTTGGGTATGGAAAATCAACAAAACAAAGAAGGAGACAACCTTCTGAGAATTAAAGAAATTCTGTTTGGAGAAGATCTTCAGGATGTTGAAAAACGTCTGCAGGAACTTAAAAGTGGTTTCGCCCAGTCATTGAAAGAGTTTCAAGCGGATATAGAAGACACTATCTCCGATTTAAAAACAAAACAAGAGAAGAATGCCTTTATGATTCAGGAAGTTAATCAAAAGAAATTGCATGAGCTCAAGGCCGAATTCAGTGAACAATTAACATCTTTGAAAGGTTTGTTGGAAAATCAAAATGAGATCATTGATCAAAAGTTGAGCGAACTTAGAAACTCTCAGGTCAGCAAAAAAGAATTGAGTACCTTTCTGGAAGAGATTATCCAAAAACTCAAGTAATTAAGGATCATACCTATGAGTGAGAAAGGCAATTCCTCTGAAGAACGAATCAAAAAAATGTTGCTTGACAGCAAATTGGATGAGGTACGAAGACTCATAACGGGTTATGAACGTAAGGATCTGGAGAATTTAAATCATCTGATTCAGGATCCTGAGGAGTTTTCTAATGAGATATCAAAACTGTTACCGGTTTCCATCAAAAAGCTCATCCAAAAAGGCGATATCACCCTTGAATCTTTACAACCTGTTATTGAGGACGTGTTGAAAGAAAGCATCCGGAAAAACCCTGAGAATCTCTCAGACATCTTGTTTCCTATCATGATGCCTGCCATTCGTAAAGCAGTTACAGATGATATTAAAAGAATGCTGGACACCCTGAATACCGTATTAGAAAACAGCTTTTCCGCAAAAAAGATTGGATGGCGCGTTAAAGCACTTTTCAGCGGAAAGAGCTATGGAGAAATTGTCCTTTCACATGCTTATATCTACCAGGTAAAACAGGTTTTTCTAATTCACAAAGAGAGTGGATTGTTACTGGCCCATGTAGAAGGAGAAGGTCAAACCAGCGAAAAAGGTGATTTGGTTTCATCTATGCTTTCCGCTATCAAGGATTTTGTTCAGGATTCTTTTCAATCTAACGACAACAACAAACTGGGCACCATTGAATTGGGAAAGCTTAACATATGGATTGAGCAAGGCCCAAAAGCCATTATTGCAGCTATTGTGGAAGGAAATGTACCCAGCGAATATAGAGTTTTGCTGCAAGAAACCGCGGAAGCCATTCATGTAAATTATTCACGTGAACTGGAACATTTTGAAGGGGAGACTACTCCTTTCCAGAATAATCCGCTCCTTCTTCAGCGCTGTTTGCAGAAGGAAATGAAGGAGAAAAAAACGAGGAAACCAGTTTTGGCCATTACCCTTTTCATTTTATTGTTTGGATTTTTTGGATACTGGTTTTATGGGAAAATAGAGGATAATATTCATTTCCGGCATCTCGTAAGTGCTTATGAACAAATTCCGGGTGTGGTAGTAACAAAGACAGGAAAAGCAGATGGAATATGGTATATAAAAGGTCTCCGTGACCCACAGGCAAAAATTCCAACTAATCTAAGTTTTAAAAACGACTTTAAACCAGGAGAAGTTCATTTTGAATTTGCAGATTACCTTTCGCTTGACCCCAAGATTGTTTTGTTGCGCGCAAAAAAAGAACTGAAGCCGCCACCGACTGCAACTTTACACTATCGATATGATACTTTGTTTGTTTCAGGTAATGCTTCTGAAACATGGATTGATGAAGTCCAAAAAATGGCTCAGCAAGTTGCAGGAGTGGGGGCCATTCTCTTCAACTTTAAAAAGGAAAAATCACATCAACAAATCAAATCCAAGCAGGATATACTTGCGTTAGAAAAACATTCATTTAATTTTGGATTCAATATCCTGAAGCTGGATAGCGCTCACGAAAAACAATTTAAGATACTGATTTCAGAAACCAAAAGAGTTTTAAATTTTAGCTTTCAGCAAGATTCCGTACCTGTTATTGTGGTGCTGTCGCATACCAGCATAACAGGGAACAAAAATTCCAATTTTAGAATTGCACGACATCGTGCTGAGCAATTTATCAATTTAATGGTTCATGCAGGGATTCCAATAGAAAAACTGGTTCCTAAAGTGGTATTTATTGAAAATGTTAAGGACGGTCTTCCCGTGCGAACCGTATCATTTAAAGTAAGATATTCAAAACCAAAAGAAAAGTGATCAAGAAGAAAGTATGTATGTTGGGTCACTAGTGTCCACTTAAACTTTTTCATTGGCTAAATTAAAAAACGATAAAAAATCGCTGCTGATAATCAAATAGTTATATTTGAAATCTTTTATGAAAAACAAGAGATGACATAAACGTATTTTCAAATCGTCACGCATTTCAATTACAGCCAAACCACCAGCCAATAAGAGATTCAAAGGATGAATAATGATTTTTAGTGAACACTAGTGATGTTGGGTTCCTTTGCAGTTGGGAAAACAAGTTTGGTTCAACGGTTTGTGCATAGTATTTTTTCAGAGAAATATCACACAACCATTGGAGTCAAGATAGATCAGAAAATTATACAAATTAATCATCAGGATGTTAATATTTTACTTTGGGATATCCATGGAGAAGATATCTATCAAAAAGTAAAACCGGCCTATCTGATGGGCTCGTCAGGATATTTATTGTCGTTGATGGGACACGTAAAAATACGTTGGACTTGGTGACGATATTCCCATTTCTGGAGGTCTTTGAAAGTGAAGCTTCTGAATTTTGGGCCCAAAATGAAAAAGGACTTTTTAAATCCGGGATTTGGACACAGGAGAATCCGGAAGGAAAAAATTACCTTCTCAGGGCATTTGCTTCTAACCTGAAAGGAAAACACTATCTATTAACCTGGTTATTTGTTGGGTATCTTCACGATGAACAGGACATTATTCAGAAGGCCAGAGAGCAGCAACTGACTTATAAAAAGCTATCTAAAGCTGAATCACGGTTGAAAGAATTATTAGATTACAAAGAAAAATTTGTTTCCATCATTTCACACGACCTGAGGTCGCCCATTGCTTCCGTCTTTGGGGTTTCTGAAATGCTGATTAATGATAAAGAACTGAATGAAAAGTTGGATGATTTCAATAGGGAATTAC
>CAZPPK010000116.1:0-9255 GCA_964588415.1 uncultured Lentimicrobiaceae bacterium | reverse complement strand
AAATAAAAGCCATTGGTTCAATTGCGTACCTTTGGCTTTTTCAAGAAATCTGCTATGTCTAGAAAATACCAGTATCTCTTTTTCGACCTCGACAGAACCTTGTGGGATTTTGAAAAAAGCGCGCACCAGGCTTTTGAAGAGATATTTGAAATCCATAAATTAAGTGGCCTGGGAATTGAAAACCGGGAAGAATTCCATAAGAGATATGAAGTACACAATCAGCAATTGTGGGACTTATACAGAATCGGAGAGATTGAAAAAGGTGTTCTGATGTGGAAAAGATTCTCAGACACTCTTGAAGAATACGGCATTGATAATCCATATCTGGCACGCGAACTGGGAAACGATTATGTAACCATCAGTCCGAAAAAAGTTAATTTGTATCCTCATGCTATGGAAACGTTGCGATATCTCTATCCCAACTATCAAATGCACATCATTACGAATGGATTTCAGGAAGTACAAAACATTAAAATGGAAACTTCCGGAATGGATCGATATTTCAAAACGATGATCACCTCAGAAAAAGCAGGGGTTAAAAAACCTGATCCAGCGATTTTCGAATACGCGCTTAACAAAACCAGTGCAACTTCAGGCAACAGCCTTATGATAGGAGACGATTATGAAGTGGACATCATTGGTGCCGGAAGTGTCGGGATGGACCAGGTGTTTTTCGACCCTGAACAACAGTTTCCAAGAAACGGCAGTACTTATAAGATTTCCAGTCTGGCGGAATTAAAAGATTTTCTATAATCTTTTAAATACGAGAAATTTCTTTTCAGGAAAAATGAGCAAGGACAGTACGTTGTGCCCTAACATTCTGACCTATTTTAACATCTGGAACAGTGCCTACCGGTAGAAAAAAATCAACTCGTGAACCGAAACGGATAATTCCAAGCTCTTCTCCCTGTTCTACTTTATCGCCGGGATTTCCATAATAAACAATTCTTCGTGCCATAATTCCGGCAACCTGTCTGATAAGCACATCTTTCCCATCTTCTTTTTCAATTACGATCGAACTTCTTTCATTCTTCTCTGAAGATTTTGGATGACGGGCTAAAAGATATTTTCCTTCGTGATAATTTGTGTATTTGACAGTCCCTGAAAACGGATACCAGTTAACATGTACATTCAATCCTGACATGAAAACAGAAATCTGAAGGCGTTTTTCTTGAAAATATTCCGGTTCATATATTTCCTCTATGGTAACAATTTCGCCGTCGGCGGAAGAAAGAATGTGATCACCGGTATTAATCTCACGGTTAGGGACCCTGAAAAAGAAAAAAGTCCATGCAATAAGCGATAAAAAGACAATGGTAAGAATGTATTTTAAATAGATTGGAAAAGGTAAAACAAGCACAAGAGCCAAAAACCCGGCATTAATAATAAACGATTGTGCAATGATGCGATATCCTTCTTTATGAAATCTCATAAGTTAAATCAAAAATAGATAAAAGAAAACAAAAGGCGTGGCAAAAAGAACCGCATCAAAACGGTCAAGAACACCGCCGTGTCCAGGTAAGAGCTTACCCGAATCTTTGACTCCGGCGCTTCGTTTCAGCATTGATTCAGCCAAATCGCCCAAATTAGCTGTTACTGAAATAATTAATCCTAAAACTAACCATTGTGTTAAGGTAAGTTCCTTGGCGAAAATACTGAATATCCAGGCAAAGAGCACGGTGAAGATAATCCCACCTACACTCCCTTCCCATGTTTTTTTGGGGGAAAGTTTTTCCGACAGTTTATGCTTTCCTAAAGTTGTCCCGATGAGATAAGCAAAGACGTCGTTGGCCCAAACCAGAATAAACAGTGCAAGCACAAGTGATGGAAATGCCAGGTCAGCACTTTTTATAAAAAAGAAAGCATTCATCATCCCAAAAGGAATGGCTACATAAATAATCCCTATAACAGAACCGGCAGCATGCCGCCAGGAATGTTCACTACCCCTGAAAAGTTCTGCTGCAATCAGAATGAAAAAACTCAAAACAATCAACAGCACATTGGAAACATCAATTACAGACATCCCCGAAAGAGCCGTAAGGACATAAACCGACACACCAACAAAATAATAAACCAGTGAGTCTTTGCCATACCCGGAAGGTTGAAAGAGCTTGTTAAATTCAAAAAGTCCAATGAAAGAAAACACTGCCATTAAACTGAAAAAAACCCAAGGCGACCAGAAAATGGCCCCCAGAATTAATAAAGCTAATACAGCCCCAGTCAGGGTTCTCGTAAAAAATTCTTTCAATGAAGCGAAATTGATTAAAATGGTCGCAAATTTAAACAATAAATAATTAAAATGAACCTTTCGGGAGCGAAGGCACAAATTTGAAAAGATCAAAAGGCTTTATCCCTGATCATCAACCATAAACACAAAAAGTTCTCTTGGCCCATGTGCTCCCATCACTAACGTTTTTTCAATATCGGCAGTACGGCTGGGGCCAGTAATCACGGTCATTTGGGAAGGAAACTCATTCTGATATTTATTTCGCATGCCTGTAAGTGCATCTTTAATATCTTCAACAATTTGCGAAGCACTGGCAATAACAATGTGGACTTCTGGAAAAACAAACAGGCGACGACCGGTATTCAGACCTGAAGAAACCATCACACTCCCAAAACGGGCAATCATGTATTCGCATCGTGTGATTCCCGCATGTAACGAGTTAAAATTTTCAAGATCATTATCATATGGAATTTGCTCCAAATCCAGTAACGAACATATTTTTTCGTCCAGCGTATAATAGCTTTCCCAACCTTTTTGCTTCAACAGTGTCTGCAAGTTTTCCAAAAGCATTTTCTCATTTTCGCAATAAACAAAAGAGCCTCCCATTTCTATGAGCTTCTGGGCAAAAACGATCGATTTTTCGTCGGTCAACTCATGAAAAACAGAGCTACTGAAGTTAACATCCTTGAATGGAATCTCCTGCTTGCTGATCAGCGCATCCCTTACTCCTTTGAGGATTTTTTCCTTGGTCGTCGTATCGTCCATAAAACATTATTCTTGGGCAGCAACACCACTTTGATCCGGCGTGGTCGGTTCTGTCCCGGTATTTTGTTTTCTACTCCCTATTATTTCATTTTCTGCAGAAATCCCATCCCCATCAGTTTCTAAAGACAGAGGAATTTCAGGAGCATTTTTTTTGGTCCCTTTTTTCTTTCTTCTGCCTTCCGCAAGGTGTTTTTTTATACTCATCGGTTCATTTCCCCAAGGTCGTGAACCAAAAATATCTACCAGGTCGTCGCTATAAATAACTTCTTTCTCAAGCAACTTTTTCGCCAGTTTTTCCAAACCTTCCCGATTATCGGTAAGAACCTTTTTAGCCCTGGTATAAGCTTTTTCTACAATGTTACTTATCTCCTGGTCAATTATTTCATTGGTTTTTTCACTGAAAGGTTTTCCAAAAGTAAACTCCTGCTGTCCGCTTGAGTCATAAAAACTCAGGTTTCCAATCTTCTCACTTAAACCATAGTAGGCTACCATTGCATAAGCTTGTTTTGTCACCTTTTCAAGATCGTTCAAAGCTCCGGTTGAAATTTCTCCAAACATAACATATTCGGCTGCCCGGCCTCCTAATGCAGCACAGAGTTCGTCGAACATTTGATTATACGTAGTAATTTGCCTTTCTTCGGGCAGATACCATGCTGCGCCCAATGATTTTCCTCGTGGCACGATTGTGACTTTAACCAGTGGATTAGCATGTTCCAGTAACCAACTTACGGTTGCATGCCCGGCTTCGTGATGAGCCACTATATTCCTTTCTTTGGGAGAAATTATTTTATTCTTCTTTTCAAGGCCGCCAACAATACGATCAATAGCATCCGTAAAATCTTGTCTTCCAATACTTTTATGTACTTTACGGGCGGCTATCAAAGCAGCTTCATTACAAACATTAGCAATGTCGGCACCTGAAAATCCAGGGGTTTGTTTGGCTAAAAATTCCACATCAACACTTTTCCCAAGCTTCAATGGACGCATATGAACCTTAAAAATATCTTTTCTTTCCGGGAGATCGGGAAGCTCTACAAATATTTGCCTGTCGAAACGGCCAGCTCGAAGCAGGGCTTTATCAAGAATATCAGCACGGTTGGTAGCTGCGACGACGATCACACCTGAATTGGGCACGAAACCATCCATTTCAGTCAAAAGTTGATTAAGTGTATTTTCACGTTCATCATTAGAACCAGTCATGGGGTTTTTGCCCCTGGCACGACCGATGGCATCAATTTCATCAATAAAAATAATGCTCGGAGCTTTGTCTTTAGCTTGTTTGAACAAATCGCGCACACGCGATGCGCCCACACCCACAAACATTTCAACAAAATCAGAGCCTGAAAGTGAGAAAAAGGGTGCCTGAGCTTCACCGGCAACAGATTTTGCCAAAAGTGTTTTTCCGGTTCCCGGAGGGCCTACAAGCAACACACCCCTCGGAATCTTACCACCTAAATGGGTGTACTTATCAGGATTTTTCAGGAAATCTACCACTTCCATCACTTCCACTTTGGCTTCTTCAAGTCCGGCTACGTCTTTAAAAGTAATATGAATGCTCGTGTCTTTGTCGTAGATCTGAGCTTTTGATTTTCCAATGTTAAAGATCTGGCCACCTGCACCGCCACCACCTTTGCTCATCATACGCATAATAAAATACCACACCCCAAACAGCAAAGCAATGGGTAATACCCAGCTCATGATGTCGGCACCCCAATTGTGTCGTGTTACGGGAGTTACATAAACAGGATTGGAATTCCCTTCCTGAACTTTTTGAACCTGCTGCTCAAAATAAGTCGGGGATGCTACACTGTAAATAAACTGTGGCTCGCTTTGTCCGAAAGTAGATGACTGAGGTAAATCTTTGTATTTTGGGTCTTTTAACTTATCGGCCTTGATGTAGATTTCCCCAACTTCTTTATTGACAAGGACGATCTTCTGGATATCTTTATTCTGAAGCATCTGTTTCAGGTCTTTCCAGTCTGTCTTCTTAGATTGCCCACCAAAATTCATAAACTGCAAACCCAGGAAGACCAAGGCCAAAATACCATAAATCCAATAAAAACTGAATTTGGGCCTTTTTAGCTGGCCTTTGGAAAACTTATTAAACGGACTTTTATTTGGTGTATCTGGATTTTTTTGATTTTCTACCATTACGTCTTTTCAATAAAGATTACAATTAATTTTCGCTGTCGTACTTGTGTATCCCTGCATCTGCCCAAAGAGATTCAATATCATAAAAATTCCGAGACTCTTCCACAAAAACGTGGACTACTACATCAGCATAGTCTATCAAAAGCCATTCCGAATTTACATATCCTTCACGATGATAAGGAGAAATTTTGCAATTGAGTTTAACTTTTTCAATGATGTTGTCAAAAATAGCTCGTGTCTGCGTTTTGGAACCACCATGACAAACTACAAAATACTTCGTAATGGCATCAGGAATCTTCTGAAAATCAAGGCTGACAATATTCTTTCCTTTTTTCTCCTGCATGGCTAGTACAACCTGCTCTAAAATACTTTCCGTGTCGTCGTGAATAACCTTCCGGCCCATAGCAATGTTTTAGCACTACAAAAATAGCTAATTTTAGTAATTTATCAGTTTCTGAATCCTTCTATTTTGGAATATAAAAATTTAAGCAAAAAGCGGCGCAGCCAACAGTTTATTCATTTTTAAGTTTTCATGCCATTATGACCGCAAAACGACTAAAATTGTCCATATTTCTGACGGTTTGTTACGAAGCTTGCAGAATTAATTCTTAACATTCAAGATTTTGACACTCTCTTTTTCTTATCTTTACATTTCAATTTGATGCTTTCTCCTGGAAGCCTTTTATTGTTCAAATCTAAATTCATTTGGGAGACAATATCCAATTAAAACTATTTTGCTCTATGTTCTGCCGAAAACACTTTAAATTGACATCATGAAATTTGACTTACAATATTTTGAATCCTTGCCTTCCACCAACCTGAAAGCAGTAAGGGGTATCCAGGATGGAACAACGCATCACGGCATGGTTATCCAAGCCGGTGATCAAACGCAAGGCAAAGGAAACGGAACAAACCAATGGGAAAGCGAAAAGGGGGAAAACCTTACTTTCAGCCTGGTGGTAGAACCCCACTTCCTTCAACCTGCAGAACAATTCATTCTTACTCAAGTAATTTCGATGGCATTATACGAATCCATCAGCAAAACACTCCCGTCTGAAAATCTATTCATAAAATGGCCCAATGATTTATATTATAATAAGAAGAAAATCGCAGGGGTGCTCATTCAGAATTATGTAAAAGGCCAGCAAATCAACTTTGCCATTATTGGTGTAGGGCTTAATGTAAATCAAAAAATATTTCTTTCGGATGCCCCAAATCCGGCTTCACTCATTCATTTCACAGAAAATGAAATGGATATTCCGTCATTGCTGGATGAAATTTTAAAAGCTTTTGAAAGACATTACGATGCCCTTGAAGACCCGCAAAAGAGATTTGAATTGCACCAAAAATATTTGGATCATTTATATTTAAGAAACCAATGGTCAAATTTTAGTGATATTTCGGGAACATTCTCGGGAAAGATAACCGGAATCAATGATTACGGACAGTTGCTTATCGAAGACTCCAATGGAAATCAGAGGGTCTTCGGGTTTAAAGAAGTAAAATTAGAATGATAAGAGCCGGATTTCTGCATTAATGCAAGACCAGAATTTCCAGTATCATCAACAAAGCCAGTCCGATATAAATAGATCCGGCAACGGTATTGACTGTTTTCTCAGAGAAACCCATGGATATTTTCGATCCCAATTTCCCACCAATAAAAACGGCGACAATAAGTATCAACGCCATTTTCCAATCGATGGCTGTATGAACCAAATGTCCCGCCAAACCCGTTAAACCGGTAAATCCTACCATCAGCGATGAAGTTGCGACCGCTACTTTTGAAGGAATTCCAAACAATAAGATCATGGCGGCAACTTTTATGGCTCCACCCGAAATTCCCAAAATAGAAGACAAGTAACCGGCGCTGAAGGTAACAGCTATCATCAAAAAAACAGGAATACTGTATGTCATTCCATTGAAATGTCTTACCCAATATACCATACCTGTTTTGACAGGGTGCTGAATTCCGTTTTCGCCGCCCTTTTTAACCAAAATAAAAACGGCGATCACAAGCAACACGGTTGAAAACAGGATTTTCAAAAACGTTTCGTTGTAGCTTACGGAAGTGATCCCTCCCGCGAAAGCACCCAATCCCGTAAAAAACTCCATCACCAGTGCCATTTTCCAGTCCACCAGCCCGCCTCTTCGAAAACGCAACGATGCTGACAAACCTGTTACCACGATCAAAAACAAGCTCAGTGTTGACGCTTCATTAAAAGAATATCCTAAAAAAATCAGGGCGGGAACGTAGAAAACTCCTCCACCCAACCCGACCAGGCTGGCAAAGCTGCTTATCACAACAAAAATTAACAGGCTAAGAAAGATTTTCACTTGCTTAGAATTCTTATCTCATTATTACCAAAATGTGATTGCTTCTTGATCATTCCTTTTTAAAAACATCCGTAAAAAGGTTGCCAAATTCTTGTAACAATCTACATTTCAAATTTTTAAAATAAAAATCTTTATGCCGTCAACCCAAGTTACTTTACTCAAAAAAAAACTTTTTCCAACTCTTTTGTGATCGTGTTGGCAAGATTCTCTAATGGTTTTTTAGCAAACATCGCGAGCATGGGATTGAGATCGGCATCCACATCTACATGAACCTGTGTTTTTTGCTCATCAAGAACATCGGATTCAAGATTTACCAAAAGGGAAAAGTTAACAGGTGCTTTTCCATCAGGAACCAGTTCGAGTAAACCGGGGGATTCTTTTCTTGCAAATTTCAAACTAAGGTCTGCCATTCCCTTAACGGTAAATGAACAGGTTTCTTTCTCCGATTTCCAGTTCACAATTTGCTCTGGCATGAGCTGCTGATAATTGTTAAAGTCGCTTAAAAAAGCAAAAACCTCCTGTGGTACAGCGGCGAGTGTAGCTTTATTTCCTTCAATTTTCATAAAGTAGTTTTTCTGTTAAATATGAATTTTATGAATGATCGGCGCTCCATTTTTCCGGATCGTTGCACCATTCTTCCAGCGACTTAAGCTCTTTGCTCTGTATATAATTCTGTTCTTCGGCAATCTTTATTAGATGGGGAAAATCAGAAAGTATGATGAGCTTGCAGGATGCTTTCTCAAAATTGGCACGTGCAACAGGCAAATCATAGCTGAAAATTGCCAACATACCTTTTACATCAGCACCTGCTTTACGCAAAGCGTCTACAGCAATAAGGCTGCTTTTTCCGGTGGAGACAAGGTCTTCAATAACCAATGCGTTCTGTCCCTGGTTTACGACTCCTTCAATCTGGTTGGTCATTCCGTGGGCTTTTTTTGAAGAGCGGACATAAGTGAAAGGCAATCCCAATTCCTGAGCCACCAGCGCACCTTGCGGTATTCCGGCCGTAGCCACACCGGAAATCATCTGGATATCTTCAAAATGTTCGTTGGCCGCAGCGGCAAGTTGTTGGCGAATAAAAGTTCTTACTATGGGGTACGAGAGAGCAATTCTGTTATCGCAATAAATGGGAGAATGAAGTCCCGATGCCCAGGTAAAGGGTTGTCTGATATTCAATTTGATTGCTTTTATCTCCAACAAATGAATCGCAATCAACTTGGCGGTTTCTTCTGTGTATATCATCGGACAAAGGTAAAAAGTTTTAAACGTATGAATTATTTTTGAAAATATTTAACATGAATATCCCATTGGTTTTGGCTACAAAACCGCAATACACAATTCACACATTATCAAAAGATTAAGAAATCGTCACTTTTGTAGAAAAGCCTGTGTAATTTGAAGGTCAAAACCTTATTTCACTAGTGTCCACTTAAACTTTTTCATTGGCTAAATTTAAAAAACGATAAAAAATCACTGCTGATAATCAAATAGTTATATTTGAAATCTTTTATGAAAAACAAGAGATGACATAAACGTATTTTCAAATCGTCACGCATTTCAATTACAGCCAAACCACCAGCCAATAAGAGAATGAACTACCCCCGCCGCAGAGCAGCAGGGTATCAAAAGGAGATTATTAATTGCCCCAAGGGGCGGGGAATTAATCCCTTGTCCGCCTCAGGCGGATTCAAAGGATGAATAATGATTTTTAGTGGACACTAGCGTTAAGTTAAGTATTAATTGACGGATAAAGTCTTTTTAATTTCACTCTTGATTCT
>CAZPPK010000115.1:0-9481 GCA_964588415.1 uncultured Lentimicrobiaceae bacterium | reverse complement strand
AAAGGCTCCCAGGAGATTCCTTTGCATTAACTAAAAGGAAGTTCCGTTACAAATACAACCAATGCAATAGAGGGTCATTTTTCTGATTTGAAGAACAAACTCAGAAATCATAATGGGCTTTCTATCGAAAGAAAGAAGAAATTCATTGATGGGTTTTTGAAGGTATAAAGGCTTCTAAAAAGTAAAAAAGGAACCCTATATGAGCCCCTTATTTTTGACTTTTTTATCAGCCATCAAATTATCCCTGACAGGTTGCTCCCCAGCAGAGCCTGTTTCCGTTTAGCTTGACGACAACAAAGGTAAATATTTGCAAAAACTACGTAATTAAATACTAAAAAATAGCCTACTTTTTGTCTATTATACCTAAAAATCAATATCTTTGCCTTTCTAACCTACTTTGAAAGTAGTATCTGTGAAAATAAAACAAGTATTTTGAAATCCGATAAAGCTGCTTTTTATATATCGCTTTTAGGTGCAATAATTTTAATCTTTATCTTGAGCTCTGCCGCAACCAGCTATTCGCAGGATACTGCCAAGATAAACCGTTACCTGGATTCGGCACAGAAGCATTCAAAGGAACTGAACAAAGCATTGCCGGACTTAGCCTCCGCTTTATACCTTGCCAAAAAAGAAAAAGATGACAAGTTGCAGGCCAGGGTGCTGATTGCAAAAGGACATATCTATCAGAAAAATAATTTGCTTCAAGATGCCGATTCTAGTTTTGCCGTAGCCCGCAACATTCTTCAGAACTATCCAAAAGACAAAGAATATCTCCTGTTATTGAAGAGTTTGGCCGTTTGCAATTATTATCTTAATAACAATGAGAAAGTGATAGATTACACGACGGAGGGTTTGAATTTTGCGAAGCAACTCAACAACCAAATGTTAGAGGGTACCTTTAATAATATATTCGGCATAGCCATGGACAACATGGGAAATAAGGCAGATGCTATGAATTATTATCTGAAGGCTCTAAACATATTTTCCAATTTGAAAGCTACAGAAAAGATAGCAAGTATGGAAATAAATATGGGCGTTATATACGAGGATCAGCAAGATGAAAAGAACGCTCTGATGTATTATGAAAAGGCACTAAAAATTGGAGAAAAAATAAAGGATACTCCTACCATCGTAGCAGCGTATAATAATTTAGGAAACATATTTGCTAACCAAAAGGATTATGAGAAGGCTTTAAAATACATTAAAAAGTCTTTGGATTTGTCTCTGAAAATAAATGACAAATATTCGGTTGCGTTGGATCTCAACAATATAGGTGATATTTATGAAAATCTAAAGGATTCAGTCTTAGCATTCCGTTATTATTCTAATGCTTTGGATTTGGCTAGGAAAATTCAGGATAAGGGAACTATTACCATCAGTTTATATAATCTGTCTGAGTATTATGAATTCCGCAAAGAATTCGATTTAGCCATTAAAAGCGCTAAAAAAAGCTTGCAATATGCTCAAAATGGTGGTATTATAAGTAATGTGCTGGCTGCCATGAAACTGTTGCACAGACTTTATGCAAAACAACACAACTATGAAAAGGCCTATCAAATTTTAAGGTCTTACAACGCAATTAATGATAGTGTATTTTCCAGTGAAAAGTACCGTCAGCTGATGATTGTGGAGGAACGATCCAGAATTAATAAACAAAATCACCAGATGCAGCTGGTTCAGGAGACCAAGAAAAGAGTTGAAGCCTATTTTATCATTGCCGTACTGTCTCTGTTGCTGGTTGTAATGGCGCTGTATTTCTGGGCAATGCACAGAGGTACCAAAAGTAAAGAACTGCAGAGACAAAAGAATTTTACGGATGCGCTGATGGAAGAATCGGAGAGTCATGTATTGATCATCGATGAAAATGGATTTAATACATATTTAAGTTCTTCCTATCTAAAAGATTTTGGGAGAAGTTTGAATGAGCGAATGGGGGCATCTGTCTTTGACTTTGTTCATCCCGATGACATTCCTCAATTAAAAATCATAATGGATGACTTAAAAAAAGGTTTGCAGAAACAGCAGCAAATTATGTTCAGGCTCCTAAACAAGACTGGGGAATATAGAATTATGCGCGGAGTCTCCAAGAAAATTACTGAAGGGAACCTTTCGTTGAAAGGTTACATTGTCAACTTTTGGGACGTCACTGAAATTCAAAAATCACAGCAGGCTTTAAAAGAAAGCGAAGAAAAGTTCAGAGATATCTTTAATGCATTTCCGGATATTTATTTTAAGCTTGATCATCAGGGAATTATTAAGGAGATTAGCCCTTCTGTTACCAAAATTACGGGTTACCGGCCCGATGAAGTTATTGGGAATCCTGTTTCTAAGTTTACTCAATTCAGGGTTGACTGGGAAAGTGCCCGGAAAATTTTTCTTAAGCGGATGAAGATCGATGACATGAATATGATTCTCCTTACCAAAAATAAAATAGAGATTCATTGTTCTCTCAATGCACACTTCTTTAAAGATCAAAACGGAGCTGCTGGTTTTGAAGGTACCTTGCGCGATATTACAAAGAGAATTAGAACAGAAAAAGATTTAAAAAAATCGCAACGGAAATTAAAAGTCGCCAACGACTCCAAAGAAAAGTTACTTTCGATCATTGCACATGATCTAAGAGGTGCAATCGGTACTCAAAAAGCCATTCTTAATATGGTAACAGACGATATAAAGGGATTCTCTAAAAAAGAAATCACATCCCTTGTCTTAACAATAAAGAGTTCCGTCGATTCCACTTATACCATTGTTGAGAATCTGCTTTCATGGGCCCGTATTATGCGCGAAAACATTCAGCCCCGCATCTCCAGTAACAATCTTTATCCAGTTGTCAAAGATGCAATAGATGTGTTAGTGGAGCAGGCAAAATCAAAAGGAATCGAGTTAATTTACGAAGGAAACAAAGCAGTTGTGGCTTCTTTTGACCCTGATTTGATGAACATCGTATTCCGTAACCTGATCACCAATGCCATCAAATTTTCCGATCTAGGCAATCAGGTGAAAATACGCGTTTTAAATGTTCCGGAAGGAATGGAAATAAGTATTGAAGATCAGGGCGTGGGAATGTCACAGGAGGAAATCAAAAGTATTTTATCCGATTCTGAGAAGCTTGTTTCCAAACCAGGTACCAGTAAAGAAAAAGGAACAGGTTTGGGACTGATCATTGTCAGGGAATTCATTGCGATGAACCATGGAAAACTACTTATTGAAAGTGAACAGGGCATAGGCACCCGCTTCATAATTCTATTTCCTGATGATGCAAAATCATAGATTTACTTCTTGTTTTTTATCCTGTTAAAACAGGTTTCAAAGCCTAATTCTTTTATTTTTGTATTCAATACGACTGACATATTTTATTCATTTACGATGAGATATCCCATGGTTGACCTTTTGGGTCAATATCAAAAAATAAAACCGGAAATTGATGCGGCTTTGCAGGAAGTAATGGAGACTACTTCTTTTATTAACGGCCCTGCGGTTAAAAGTCTTCAGCAAAACCTTGCCAGCTATTTGCAGGTAAAACATGTTATCACCTGTGGAAATGGCACAGACGCCCTGCAACTTGCGTTAATGGCATTGGATCTAAAACTGGGAGATGAAGTCATAACCACATCTTTTACTTTTATTGCTACTGCAGAAGTAATTGCCTTGCTGAAACTTACACCAGTTCTGGTTGATGTTTTGCCGGATACTTTCAATATTGATCCCATAGCTGTTGAAAAGGCAATTACTTCCAAAACAAAAGCCATTATTCCAGTTCATTTGTTTGGACAGGCAGCAGATATGGAACAATTGAAAGCAATTGCTGAAAAGCATCATTTGTTCATAATTGAAGATACTGCTCAGGCACTGGGCGCCGATATCCATTTCCCCGGTAAGGGAACGAAAAAAAAAGCCGGAACCATGGGTGATATAGGTTGCACTTCCTTTTTCCCATCAAAAAATCTGGGAGCTTTTGGTGATGGCGGAGCAATTTTTACTGATAATGATGAGTTAGCATCAAAGCTTCATATCCTGGCAAATCATGGGATGAAAGTAAGGTATCATCATGATTATGTTGGAATCAATTCGAGACTTGACAGTATGCAGGCCGCAATTTTAAATGTAAAGTTGAAACACCTGGACGAATACGCTGCAGCAAGGCAGAAAGCTGCTGCTTTTTATAACAAGTCTTTTGCAGGTTGTGTACAGGTTGGAACTCCTGTTACTGCTGGATTTACCAGCCATGTTTTTCACCAATATACATTAGTTTTGAAGGATGTGGACCGCGAAGGATTGATGAAGCATTTGGCTGAACAGGGCATCGCGTCAGCCGTTTATTATCCCGTTCCTTTGCATTTGCAAAAAGCATATCGTGATACGCGCTACAGAATAGGAGATTTCCCGGTAACGGAATCTTTGAGTAAATCGGTGATGTCGTTGCCTATTCATACTGAACTTACCGATGCAATACAGCAGGAAATTGCGGATGCAGTTCTGGATTTTATTCATAATCATTAAGAAACTCAAGAATGGAAAAAGAATATTTTGCGCATGAAACATCCGTTATTGATGAAGAATGTGAAATTGGGAAAGGAACTAAGATATGGCACTTCTCTCACATTATGACCGGTTGCAAAATGGGACAGAACTGCAACATCGGACAAAATGTGGTTGTTTCACCGGGCGTGGTTTTGGGAAATAACGTAAAGGTTCAAAATAACGTTTCAATATACAGCGGTGTAATTTGCCAAGATGATGTGTTTTTAGGGCCATCCATGGTGTTTACCAATGTGACGAATCCGCGCAGTGCGGTAAACCGGCGTGGTCAATATACCAAAACCCTTGTGAAAAAAGGGGCAAGTATCGGCGCCAATGCGACCATTGTCTGCGGTCATGATATCGGTGAGTTTGCTTTCGTTGGGGCAGGTGCTGTAATTGTGAAAGAAGTTCTCGCGTATGCTTTGGTCGTGGGAAATCCTGCCCGTCAGGTGGGATGGATGAGTGAGTATGGCCATCGCCTCCATTTTGATGAAGATGGATTTGCTGAATGTCCTGAAAGCCACGAAAAGTACGCATTAAAGAATGGATACGTAAAGAAAATCTCATTAAGCTGAAAATAAATAACAAACAGATGAAAATATTGGTTACCGGCGGAACCGGATACATTGGCTCACATACCGTAGTTGAGTTGCAGAACAAAGGATTTGAAGTGATTATCATTGACGATTTATCAAATTCCAGTGCGGAAGTTGTCGTGCAAATTGAAAAAATTACCGGAATGAGGCCGGAACTTGAAGTGTTTAATCTGGTGGACAGGGACAAAACTGCTGATTTCTTTAAAAGGCATTCAGACATTCAGGGGGTGATACATTTTGCAGCTTCTAAAGCTGTAGGAGAGTCTGTGGAAAAACCACTGCACTACTACAGGAACAACCTGGTTTCACTGATGAATATTCTGGAAAGCATGAAAGAAAACGGGATTCCTAATATTGTGTTTTCATCATCCTGTACCGTTTATGGTCAGCCGGACGAGCTTCCTGTTTCAGAAAAGGCTCCCATCAAAAAAGCGGAGTCGCCTTACGGCAATACCAAACAAATTTCCGAAGAAATTCTTCAGGACTTTATTAAAATATCTGACATTAAGAGTATTGCATTACGATATTTTAATCCCATTGGAGCTCACGAAAGCGCACTCATTGGTGAATTGCCATTGGGAGTGCCTAATAATCTGGTGCCGTTTATCACACAGACAGCCATTGGAATTCGTGAGAAATTAAGAGTTTTCGGAAGCGATTATCCGACACCTGACGGAACACCTATCCGTGATTATATCCACGTTGTAGATCTGGCGAAAGCCCACGTTGTAGCCATTAGCCGCATGATTGATCATAAAATGAAATCAGGTTTTGAAGTCTTTAACCTGGGAACAGGAAAAGGGTACTCGGTACTGGAAGTGATCAATGCCTTCGAAAAAATCTCGGGAAAGAAATTAAAATACAAGATTGTAGGACGACGTGAAGGAGACGTTATTGAAGTCTGGGCCAATCCTTCATTTTCCAACAAGGAATTGGGATGGAAAGCCGAAAAAGGAATTGAAGAGATGGTGGCTTCCGCCTGGAAATGGCAGCAGGCTTACCGGGGAAAAAATAATTAAGAATTTAATAATAGATAGTAACAGCTTAAAAATTTAGGATGAAAAAAATACTAATTACCGGAGGTGCTGGATTTATTGGCTCACACGTCGTTCGACTGTTTGTTAAAAAGCATGCAGATTATCAAATTTACAACCTTGACAAACTTACTTATGCAGGGAATTTGGAGAATCTGTCGGATATAGATAAAATGCCCAATTATCATTTTGTTCTGGGAGATATTACCGATGAGAAATTTGTAATGGAACTCTTTAAAAAAGAGCAGTTTGATGGAGTGATCCATTTGGCAGCCGAATCTCATGTTGACAGATCCATCACCAATCCCAATGAATTTGTAGTGACCAATGTGATGGGAACTGTGAACCTGATAAATGCAGCCAGAAGCATTTGGAAAGGAAATGAAGATGGGAAGAAGTTTTATCATATCTCCACTGATGAGGTTTACGGAACGCTGGGTGAAACAGGATTCTTCACAGAAGAAACAGGCTATGATCCACACAGCCCTTATTCGGCTTCCAAAGCTTCTTCCGATCATTTTGTCAGGGCTTATCACGATACTTATCAGCTGCCTACAGTTATTTCAAATTGCTCCAACAATTACGGTCCCAATCAATTTCCTGAAAAGCTCATCCCGTTGTTTATCAATAACATTCGTCATAACAAATCGCTACCAGTTTATGGGAAAGGTGTGAATGTCCGCGACTGGCTTTTTGTCGAAGATCATGCGGCAGCCATTGATTTGATCTTTCACAAAGGACTGACAGGGGAGACGTACAACATTGGCGGAAACAATGAATGGAAGAATATTGATTTGATCAAAATACTTTGCGAGGTGGTGGACCAGAAACTGGGTCGCATCCCGGGAACTTCCGAAGAACTCATTACCTTTGTGACCGACCGTGCCGGCCATGACTTGCGTTATGCCATCGACTCATCAAAACTTCAGCGTGAACTTGGATGGAAACCCAGCCTGCAATTCGAAGAAGGGATTGAGAAAACTGTAGAGTGGTACCTGAACAATCAGCCATGGCTGGATAACGTTACATCGGGGAACTACCAATTATATTATGAAAAAATGTATGGAAATCGTTAGATTCACAGATTGTCTTTTTTTCGGTTTTTGATACCTATCAAATAAATTAATTAAAACATAATCAGAGAATTGCGAGTGTAAATGACGGTCAAAAAAAAATTAACAATTCGTTTGAATAATTGAAAAAATATTCCGTTCTTTGCACTCCATTTTTCGTACAAGAATAAAACGAACAGCCATGTCAAGAATTTGTCAGATAACAGGGAAGAAAGTAATTAGTGGAAACAACGTTTCTCACTCACATATTAAAACCAAAAGAAAATTTCATCCGAACCTTCAAACCAAACGGTTTTACATTCCTGAAACCGATGAGTGGGTTACATTGATGGTTTCTGCTGCCGGCATCCGAACTATTAACAAAAAGGGAATTTATTGTGCTTTGCAAGATGCTAAAGAAAAGGGTTTTTATAAAACAAAAGCCTGATTCAGTCTCCAAACTGCATTTCCCGGTTATTTCGCTGGCCGTAAATAAAGTGAAAAAATAAAAAAGCTGTCCGCGCCTTGGTGGACAGCTTTTTTATTTTATAAACCTGTCCCCTTTTGAAAAAAATTCTGAAAAAATCCCTAAGTAATCTACTAAATTTCATACGGGAATCCCCCATTTTTAGAACGATGCTTTTACAATAGACACGTTTTTACATACTTTCGATGTGGTCTTATAAATATAACATTAACCTAAAAATTAAAAACAATGGCAAACTACGAACAACAGGTAAATGACTTCATGGCTAAAGTCATAGCAAAAAACCCAGGAGAAGTTGAATTTCATCAGGCCGTTCACGAAGTCGTTGAATCTTTGATTCCTTTTATTAATGAGAATCCTCAGTACAAGGAAGCCAAAATTTTGGAGCGAATGGTTGAACCTGAAAGGGTGATCATGTTTCGTGTTCCCTGGCTGGACGACAAAGGTGCCATCCAGATCAATCGCGGATACAGAATTGAAATGAACAGCGCTATCGGCCCTTATAAAGGTGGTTTGCGTTTCCACCCGACGGTTAATCTTGGTGTACTGAAGTTCCTGGCCTTTGAGCAAGTGTTAAAAAATTCATTAACCACACTTCCCATGGGTGGTGGAAAAGGGGGCACCGATTTCGATCCTAAAGGAAAATCAGATAATGAAGTTATGCGTTTCTGCCAGAGTTTTATGACTGAATTACAAAGACACATCGGGCCAAACACCGATGTTCCGGCCGGAGATATTGGCGTTGGCGGACGGGAAATTGGATTTATGTATGGCCAATACAAAAGGCTTAGAAATGAATTTACCGGAGTGTTGACCGGAAAAGGACTCGAATGGGGTGGTTCGTTGATTCGTCCTGAGGCTACAGGTTATGGCGCTACTTATTTTGCCGACGAAATGCTCGCTAATAAAGGCGAATCCTTCAAAGGAAAAACCGTAGTTATTTCGGGTTCCGGAAATGTAGCTCAATATGCAACTGAAAAAGTTACACAATTGGGAGGAAAAGTCATTACATTGTCTGACTCAGCAGGTTATATCTATGACCCAGCCGGAATTGACACCGAAAAACTGGCCTATGTATTACATCTCAAAAACGTGAAACGCGGCCGTATAAAAGAGTATGCCGATAAATATAAAGTGGAGTATCACGCAGGAAAACGCCCGTGGGAGGTTAAATGTGATGTTGCCATGCCATGCGCCACACAAAACGAAATCAGCGAGGAAGAAGCAAAAATGCTTGTTGCCAATGGTTGTGTGGCTGTTAGCGAAGGAGCAAACATGCCTTCAACCCCGGAAGCCATCCTTGTATTTGAAAAACACAAGATCCTTTATGCACCTGGCAAAGCAGCCAACGCCGGTGGTGTTGCCGTTTCAGGTCTCGAAATGAGCCAGAATTCAATTCGTTTGAGCTGGACCCGTAAAGAAGTTGATGACCGTCTGCACCAGATCATGAAAGACATTCACAGCACTTGCATGAAATATGGTAAAGAAGGAAATTACATCAACTACGTTAAAGGCGCCAACATTGGCGGCTTTGTAAAAGTCGCTGACGCTATGCTGGCTCAGGGAGTCGTGTAAAACATTAGATATACAGCTTATCAGTGAAAGAGGCTGCTCAAAAGGCAGCCTCTTTTTATTCTCAGAAGCCATATCTAATCGAAATCCTATTTCATCTTCCTTCCAGAAACATCACAATAACAATACTTTTACTCCAGGAACCCTACCACCACCTAAAATTATGTTACTACTCAGCAGGTTTATATGTTGAAAATCAAATAGATACATTTTTGTTAA
>CAZPPK010000114.1:0-9484 GCA_964588415.1 uncultured Lentimicrobiaceae bacterium | reverse complement strand
CTGATGGCAACAGCATCGAGATCGCTAAAACTGATGCCGGATTTATAAATAACCTGTTCTGAAAAAATGGTGATCTGTTCCGCGTGGGAATTTTTAGAATCAGATTCCTGAATAGCAACCACATTACCGTTTTCCGACAAAGCAACCGAACAAACCCGCGTTGCGGTTTCTATGTTTAATATCTTCCCCAAACTTGTCTGTTTAAGATTTATTTCTTACCAAAAAGATCCCTTTGGGGTACACTGATAACTTTATCGCCGTTTTTAAGCGTTTTGGAAACCAGACTATAAGGAGCTGTAATGACTTTTTCTCCCTTTTTCAATCCGGTCAGAACCTGGATGTACATGTTATTCTGAATGCCAGTGGTTACAAGTTTTCTTTTGGCAATACCTTTTTCGTTCACGAAAACATATTCTTTGATTTTCTGAAAGTCTGAATTACTGGCATTACTGTTGGTATTTTTCGGTTTATTAAGCTCTCTTTTGACAATAGCTGAATTCCGAAAGGAAGAATCCGAACGTGTGGTTACGGCCTGAATGGGAACTGAAAGAGCATTGTCAGCTCTTTTAGTTTGTATTTCAACAGTTGCCGACATGCCAGGTCTGAAAGGAGACGGAATAGGTGCTTTCGGACGAATGAGACCTGCATATGAAGATTTTAACAGCCGTATCTTGACATCAAAATTGGTAACCTGGTCGGCACTGGTACCTGTGGTGTTGGCGGAAGTTGCAATTTCAGTCACAACGCCTTTAAACTCGTGGTTCAAAAAAGCATCCACTTCAATCAAGGCTGTATCATTCAATCCAACATTCATAATGTCATTTTCATTGACTTGTACGTCGGCCTCCAGATTATCCAGATTGGCAATGAGCATGATCTGTGTACCGGCGGAAAACTGGGAAGCGCCGGTAACCCGTTCACCTTTTTCAACGCTAAGCGTTGAAACGGTACCGTCGTTAGGGGCATAAATGGTGGTACGGTTTAAATTGTCCTGGGCCTGCGATAACTGGGCCTGTGCGTTTTTTACCTGAAATTGGCTTGCCTTAAAGTTTTCTTCAGCAGCTGTTACGCTGGACTTGGCAACCTGATAATTTGATTGAGATGTTTCAAAGTCAGACTGGGAAATTACCTGATTCTTATATAACTTCTCATTCCGCTGGAAATCAAGTTTTGCTTTAATGAATTGTGCTTGCGCCTGTGAAATCTGTGCTTTTGAACTGGCTTCGTTGGCTTGGGCGGTTTGCAAAGCAGCTTTGATTTGCTGATAGGTGGAAATGTATATTTTAGGATCAATTTTCGCCAGCTTTTGCCCTGTCGTAACATAATCTCCTTCTTTGACATAAAGGTTAACCACCTCGCCAGAAATGTAAGGACTGATTTTCACATCTTTAACAGGCTGAATTTGTCCGTTGGCCGAAACGGTTTCAATCAGGTTACGCGTTTGGACTGCTTCTGTAACGACTTTCAATCCATCGGAGGATTTTCCTTTCTTAATAGCCAGAACTATGATAATGATCAACACCAGCGCACCGGCGATAATGAATAACTTTTTTTTGCGGTTTGTTGCCATGAGAAGATATTTTAAAAACGATGCTAAATTAAGGATTTATTCGCCTTATTTCATGCTGTTGGCGGAAGCAGCGATGTCATTTAAATTTAAGCTCCGGCCGAGATAAAAATCAAGGATTTTAGTCTTGAAAATATAATCGTATTTCGCCGAAGTCAATGTAGATTCAGCATTGAAATAATTGTTTTTTGCCAGGGTGTAATCCGTTGAACTCATTAACCCTACGTTGAATTTTTCCTTTGCATATTTAAAGGATTCTTTCAGAGATTCAACTGATTTCAAGCTTGCTTCGTAGGTTTGATAGGAAGCAAGTGCATCGGTATAAGCCGTTTCGATGTTTTTCCGAAGCGTATTTTTTTGATTTTCAAGAGTGAGCTTGGCTTGTTGCAAACTGATTTTTGATTTGGTAATGGCAGTGCTGACCTGGAAGTGATTTAAGATTGGAATAGAAAGACTGAATCCCAATCCGTAACTGTAATTTTGTCGAATCTGTTGGCCTAATGGTGTGTTGAGTTGTGGCAAATACTGGTTACTATAGGAAGAATAAAAACTGAGTGATGGGCTTCTCTGGCCACGTGTCATTGCCAGTGAAGCTCCGGCAACTTTCACATTGTATTCCGCATTTTTGATCTGAGGCATGATGCCTACAGCAGTGTTGTAGATGATGATGATGGGCAGTAGGTTTGGTTTATGGGTTATATTAAACGTGGGTTTTTGAATGTCAAAAGGTGTACTTGATTTTAAATCAAGTAATTGCATTAAGTCTAGACGAGCCAGCATCAACTGGTTTTGTGCCTTGACCAGATTTACTTTGTCGCTGGCACCTTGTGCTTCAATATCCAGCAAATTGCCACGAGCTACTTTCCCAACTTCAACTTCTTTTCTGGTAAGGTTTATTTGATCCTGGGTCGATTCCAGTTGACGTTTTGCATTATTTACAGTTTCAATGTTATAAAGTATTTGAAGATAAGCAGCAGCAATATTTAGTGAAATGTTATCCTTGATTTCATCGGAGCTATATTTTGAGGCCAGATAGTTAAATTCCTCCAGCCTTAACTTGTTCACATTCTGAAAACCGCTGAACAACGTAATGTTCCCATTCACTGACGCGTAATACTGGTTACTTTTTTGAGTAGTATACTGATTCGTGTAATGATTGATTGCTCGGCCCCATGTGTTAGATTGATTGGTACTGGCATTGAAAGAAGGGAGAAAATTTAATTTGCTCTGTAATAAATCTGCCTTCGAAGATTTAACGGTGAGGTAACTTTGCTTGATGGTGATGTTGTTCTTTAATGCATAGTTGATACAATCTTCAAGCGACCATAATTTGTTAGGTTCAACTGCAGATTTATTCTGTGCTGAAGCGGCTGAAACCATCAAAATCAAGGCGACCAACCCTGTAAGAAATATATTTCCACTTTTCATACGAAAGGAAACCCTGCCGGTATTACCGTTCGTGTTTTCTGAAATTTGTTTCTTCCCATCTATGGGAACTCTCGTTGAAAATAATTTAATAATTCGTCTCATAGCAATTAACATGTTTTTAAAATTACCCTTCATCAACACAAAACGTGCCACAAAAATAAATTATTGTTACACAAATACATAAAAAACCCCGGAAAAAAAAATTTACCCCCGGTTGTTCAGAATATACCATACTATGTTCAAAAACGGACAATGAGCTATCCATATGCAACAACTATCATTTTCTGTATCAACATTTTGTTTCCATTTGCTTGTATATCGTGTCCGGGACAATTATTTTTCCGTTATACATTTCAGGAACGATGTCAAATAAATTTTCCTGAAGACAATAATCTACATCCCGTTCAAATCCGTTTCTTATCAACAAATTCATGTGGTAAGAGTCGTGGAGTTGTTCTTTAAAATTGACAGTCTTACCATTGAATGCCATTTGAAGTGTTAGAGCCATATCTGAGAGTTTTACTTCCTTCTTCATCGAAATCTGGTCGATAATGACAGAAGCACAAAGGGCATCATCCATGGAGAAGTTATTATTGGTTCCTGAACAGACCAGAACCAGTTCGTCCAGATCTGCCAGTTTTTCTGTCAAAGCATGCATGTTCAGAAAAGTCCCGATGAAAACACGGTTTGCACCATGTAAGGCATTCAGGGCTTTGGTGCCATTGGATGTAGCCAGTATAACAGTTTTGCCTTTTACTTTTTCTTCTGTGTAATCCAGCGGGGAATTACCCAGGTCAAAACCTTCGATAATCTCGGTATTGCGCTCTCCGCCCAGCAGACATTCTTTGGTAGGAATTTCAGAAGCAATCCGCAAAGCCTCTTTTACCGATGCCGCCGCGATAAAAGATTCTGCCCCGTATGCTAGGGCCGTAACCATTACGGAACCGGCACGGAGCACGTCAACGACAACAACACTGCGTTTTTTTACCAGGTCGGGCCTGATGGCAGATGCGTAAGGAATTATATCGATGATCACGGATTATTCATTTTTTGAGCCCCACAAAGATAACCTCTTTGATAATAAGAAGCGCATAGGTAGAATGAGAATACCGAATTTGTCTCTTTGGCTGGATTGTAAAGTGGCGATGTGTAGTCATACAATTGTTAAATGATTGTCAGAAGATTGTGAGACAGTTGCGATACGATTGTTTCACCACTGTTTGACCATTGTCTGACTCTCCTTTGAAAATAAGCATCCGTTTTCGCTATCTTTGCAGCGCAATAATCAAAAAATGGATCAGAATAGAATACGTGTGCGTTTTGCACCAAGTCCCACGGGACCTTTACACATTGGCGGGGTCAGAACGGCTTTATACAATTATTTGTTTTCCAAAAATTTAGGTGGAAAATTTATTCTTCGTATTGAGGACACCGACCAAACACGATTTGTGCCTGGTGCTGAAGATTACATTGTCGAGGCTTTTCAGTGGTGCGGCATTGAGTTCGATGAGGGCGTTCACGTTGGTGGCCCTTTTGGACCTTACCGGCAATCGGAACGCAAAGAAATTTATAAAGCTTATGCTGAAGAATTGATTGCTAATGGGCATGCTTATTATGCTTTTGATACGTCGGAAGAATTGAATGCGCTACGTGCACAATACGTGTCTGAAAAAAAGACGTTTGTTTATAACCAAGAAGCAAGGAAATTGCTAAAGAACGCGCTGGTTTTATCCGAATCGGAAACTCAGGGATTGATAGAAAGCGGGGCTCCTTATGTGGTGAGGTTTAAAAATCCGGAAGATGAATTGATCCGCATGGAGGATCTTATTCGTGGTGAAGTAGTGATGAACACCCGTGTACTCGACGACAAAATATTATTCAAATCCGATGGCATGCCCACCTATCATCTTGCCAATGTGGTGGACGACCATCTGATGGAGATCAGCCATGTGATCCGGGGCGAAGAATGGCTTCCTTCCATGCCGCTGCATATTTTACTTTATGAAGCTTTTGGCTGGGAAGCACCCAAATTTGCGCACCTGCCGCTACTGCTGAAACCCGACGGAAAAGGAAAGCTCAGCAAACGTGATGGTGATAAAATGGGATTCCCCGTATTTCCACTGCAGTGGAGTGACCCAAAAACCGGCGAGACTTCACACGGATACCGTGAAGACGGTTATTTCCCGGACGCTTTTGTGAATATGCTGGCCCTGTTGGGCTGGAACCCCGGTGATGAACGTGAGGTCTTTAACCTGGAAGAACTCTCGAAAGTTTTCTCCATAGAAAGAGTTGGAAAATCAGGGTCACGTTTTGATCCTGAAAAAGCTAAATGGTTTAATCATCAGTATCTGGTAAAGAAAAATGATGTGGAACTGGCCGGTTTGTTTATGCCGCTGCTGGCCGAAAAGGGGATCGGCGCGGATGATGATTATGTGGTTCAGGTAGTAAAACTGGTTAAAGAAAGGGCGCACTTTGTTCATGAGCTTTGGGATCAGTCTGATTTCTTTTTCCGCGCCCCTGAAGAATTTGATCCACAGGCAGTAAAGAAGCGGTGGAAACAGAATTCTTTCGATCAAATGACAGAGTTGAAAGAAATTCTCAGCCAGATTGATAATTTTCCTTCTGAAAACACGGAGAATATTGTAAAGAAATGGATGGAAGAGAAAGAGTATGGCATGGGTGCTGTACTCAATGCTTTCCGTCTGATCATAGTAGGAGGATTAAGAGGCCCGCACCTGTTTGATATTATTGCTCTGCTGGGGCAGGAAGAAACCCTGCGCCGTTTGGAAATAGGCTTGCATGAATTAGGTAAGAAACTATAAAATTTCCATTTGTAATGGAGAATATTAGATTGAATCTCCATTCATAATGGAGATTGATTAACCTTGTTGCAAAATTGATAGAAATGATTAACCGGAATTCTTTGCTAGAAGTCATTGCGGATCAGTCGCAACTTAAATGGAATAAATCTTTTATCCATAGGAAAGATAATCTTTTGGTACCTGAAGGCAAAGAAACTGTCATTATATCCGGAGTCAGAAGGTGCGGCAAATCCACATTGCTTCAAGAGATAAGGTCACAAAATACAGAGCGGGATTATTATTTGAATTTTGATGATGAACGCCTCATCAATTTTTCAGTGGATGATTTTCAACATCTTTATGAGTTATTTATTGAGCTCTATGGTCTTCAGCATACTTTTTATTTTGATGAAATCCAGAATGTCAAAGGCTGGGAAAGATTTGTAAGAAGGCTTCATGATTACGGAAATAAAATTTTCATAACCGGGTCGAATGCCAGTATGCTGAGCCGTGAGTTGGGTACACATCTGACGGGACGTTATATAAGTAAAGAACTTTTTCCCTTTTCATTTAAAGAGTTCATAGAATTTAAAGGAGACGGTACAACGCTTTCCGGCTCGTTGTCTTCAGAAACAAAAGGGAAAATAAAGGCTTTGTTTACAGACTTTATTAAAATGGGTGGGTTCCCCGAATATCTTAACAATCAAAACGGTGAATATCTTCAATCGCTTTACCAAAGTATTTTCTACCGTGATGTTCTGGTGCGCAATAAACTAACCAATGAACGTGAATTTCTGGAACTGGTTTATTTTTTAGCTTCTAATTTTAGTAAGCCGTTTTCCAATAGCAGTCTTGTTAAAGCAGTCAATATCAATAGCCCTACAACCATCAGGCAATATGTTTCTTATCTTGAAGATACCTATTTATTTTTCAGTATTAATAAGTTCGATTATTCTGTAAAAAAACAGGTTTACAATCCTAAAAAGGGATATTTTATTGACCATGCACTTGCGCGGCAGATTGGATTTAGTGCCTCTTCGGCCCGTGGCAGAGTTTTTGAAAATATCGTTTTTATCGAACTTAAACGAAGGGGATACGAGCTGTTTTATCATCAACAAAAATATGAATGTGATTTCGTTGACAGAGAGAATGGAAAGATCATTCTGTTGGTTCAGGTAGCTGTTTCAATAATGGATTTGCATACCAGGGAAAGAGAACTCAGAGGACTTGAGGAAGCCATGAAAGCATATCAGTTGAAAGAAGCATTGATTATTACTGAGACAGAAGAAGATGCAATGGAAATAAATGATATGAAAGTTAAAGTGGTTCCTATATGGAAGTGGCTTTTGAATAAAATTTAAATTAATTGAAATGTCAGTTATCTCAATAGAAGGGATGGAATTTTTTGCCTACCACGGCTGCTTTAAAGAAGAGCAGGTCATAGGTACCAAATTTCGCTGCGATGTGTTTCTAGAAGTGGACACTACCAAAGCAGAACAAACCGATGATCTGCACGATACTGTAAATTATCAGGAAGTTTTTAAAGTGGTAAAAGCTGAAATGGTCTCCAAGTCCCACCTACTTGAACATGTGGGCCGGCGCATCATGGTCCGGATTAAAAATGAATTTCCAACAGTCAGTAAGGTTCGATTGAAGATCAGGAAACTCAACCCCCCGCTGGGTGGGAAAATGGATTTTGTAAGCCTGGAGCTGGAAAGTTGAAATATTTTAAAGAAATGCCTGATTCCCCTAGAATATTGATAGAACCGGAAACCTGCCCCCGTTGCGGCGCAGCGTTTACCTGCAGCAAGTCAGGAAAGTGCTGGTGTTTTTCGGTTTTTGTCCCTGAAAATGCCCGGGAAGCCATCGATAAAAAATACGATACCTGCCTTTGTCCCAGCTGTTTGAAGGAATTGTCTGCTGCCGGGGAAATAGAATAAAAAGTTAAGGGAGTTCAAAAAAAATCCTTACTTTTGCAGTCCTTTAAAAAGGGTACCGTGGCCGAGTGGCTAGGCAGTGGTCTGCAAAACCACGTACAGCGGTTCGAATCCGCTCGGTACCTCAAAAAACCCTGTAAAATTCTTTATAGGGTTTTTTCTTTTTACTAGCTGACAGAAACTTGAAAGTTAAGGCAATATTGATGAAAAGTGTCACTCAGGTATTGCCATAACCGTAAGGGACAATGAAAATATCGTCCTGGCACCAGAAATTTTCGGGAAGCAGGATCAGGTGCTTCTGCAACGTTTCTGACAATTCCCATGCAAAATGATAATTCGATCCTTTCTTTTTGATGTTTTTACCACAATAGTCAGGAACGAACCGAGTTTCATTATTTTTATAATGCTCAGGTAAATTTCGACCAATTTGTCAAGAAACAAGTTGAAATCATCTATGTTGCCTAAGTCGTCTTTGCGGACAAATTACTTTGACCGCAATCCCTTTTCAATTCTTTTTGCCTAATCTTCTGTCCCTTTCATATTCAGCATATCCCAGCTCGGTTCCGTAGGTATTCCGGTTGTTTTTCAAAGCAGCAAGTTGCGTACTCCCGGTGACCGATATAGGAGCAATAATATTGTTATTCCCATTTGTAAATTTGTTCAGAAATATTTCCACAAGCTCTTCCGGATACTTGGCCGGATGTAATATTTCTTTTTTCTTGCGGGGTTGTGGTTTTAAAATAAACCATCCCGGTAACGGCCTGAATGGTTTGTCTTTAATAACACATTGCTGGTTATTCTCGAAAAGGCTGCCTTCTCTCTTTTTGTAAATACCGTCACGTTTTTCATCTTTTCTGGAATAGAGACAATAGAAAGCGTCCTTGTCGGTCGAATAATATTTGTCTGACAATGCATTATCGGCGGTGTTCAATTTTAGGATATTGATCTTTTATTATTTCAATAACCGGTGTCGTATCATAACCGATTGTATCCAGCAAGTCAATCAGCACGAAATCATAATGACTGATTTTTCGCATTGTCTTCTGTGTGATATTCAACATTTTCTTCTTCACAGATTTCTTTAACCAGATACTGTCTCTGTAAAGCTTTTCATCGGTCACACGATTTGCTGATAAAACCACTCGAGTCATACCAGCTAAAATTTTTCATTCTCAAAAGCCGTTTGAAAACGATTTATTGACAACTGAAACAGGAGCATTGTTTTTTTGCTAGATTGCCACCCCCACCCGGGTAATGAATATTATAAAAAGGATCTTAGCGATTGATGACGATAGTCATCAATCGCCATTAATCAAAGCTGTTTTATCGAAAAACATCCCGGGTTGCACTGTTGATACCGCGCTATCAGGTGCCGAAGGCATTAAAATTGCCAGGGAGCAAATGTCTGATACCATTCTTCTTGATATCCTAATGCCCGGTATCGACGGGTTTGAAACCTGTAGAATTTTAAAGAATAATGAAGCGACAAAACACATCCCTGTTTTGTTGGTTTCTGTGCTGGGGCAAAATTATGAGAATAGGATAAAAGGCTTGAACATGGGGCCGATGCTTTCATACCAAAACCTTTTTAGACCGGACTCATCTATTTAAATTCTTATTGCTGATGGTTATCAATTGTTTCGTGAAGGGCTGATTACATTACTGTTGGATATAATGACAGTAAAGTTGGCGTGAAATAATAAACTACCCCGAGGCAGAGCCATCGAGGTATTAAAAGGAGTTTGCTTTGC
>CAZPPK010000113.1:0-9628 GCA_964588415.1 uncultured Lentimicrobiaceae bacterium | reverse complement strand
GGCAGGAATGGTAGGCAAGCTTATTCGATATTCATTTGACTTAAGAACAACCCAAGGACGGCAGGGAACATCGATTGCAGAAGAAGTTATCAGATCGTCATTCGTTAATCTCTGCTAGCCGTTTACCAGATGGAGGATATCAGGCAACACTTTATTTTTCGAAATATTTTCTAAATCACCTTACAAACACACTAAATTTTTTACTCATTCTTCGGAATAAGGAAAATATTTCCAAATAAAACATCAAATAAAGGAAAGATGAAGGATAGGATAATTTTTCAGTAACTTTGCGGAAATTGATAACGGAGCTCCTATGTCTGACCATTTCCATCCTTTATCGTTGACCCATTTGTGGCGCCTAATCATAAGCGAATTTGAACGCGAAGGCACGATATTGGGTATCGACAGATCACTGTTTTTTAATCCTGATACTGAAAAACGATTTCAAACCGCACTTTTTGGGCATGACCTGGCAACACTCTTGGGTGTAGCTGCCGGACCCCATACGCAGATGGCGCAAAACATTGTCGCTTCCTGGCTCACCGGCTCACGCTACATCGAGCTGAAGACCGTTCAAACATTGGACGAGCTGGAGATTTCCAAGCCCTGCATCGATATTCAGGATGAAGGCTACAACTGTGAATGGTCGCAGGAACTGAAGATCAGGCAGAGTTTTGATGAATATCTGAATGCCTGGATCATCATTCATCTGCTGCATCATGTGTTGGGATTTCAAAACCCTGTCAACACCATTTTTAATATGAGTGTGGGCTACGATCTGGCAGGCATTCGGAACGAAAATGTGCAGTGGTTTTTTTCGCACATGAAAGATGCTGGAAAAGAGTTGAAGGTAAAGATAAAAGAGCTGGAATTGCTTTATCTGGATATCCGAAAGATCAATATTCCTACATGTATTTCCGACAGCATTACATTGTCCACCATGCATGGCTGTCCGGCAGGAGAAATCAAAGACATTGCCCTTTACCTGATGAATGAACAGGGATTACACACTTTTGTGAAACTGAATCCGACTTTGCTCGGTAAGAAACGACTCAGGGAAATTTTAAACAAAAACCTGAAATTCAAAGCCTTCGTTCCGGATGAAGCTTTTGAACATGACCTGAAATTCGATGATGCGGTAAAGATCATTGCCGCGTTACAAGACTACGCTGAAAGTGCGGGACTGACGTTTGGCCTCAAATTGACCAATACACTCGAATCACTGAATCAGAAAGAGATTTTTTCGCCTGAAAACAAAATGGTTTATTTGAGCGGCCGTGCCTTGCATCCCATTGCCATCAATGTGGCTGCGAAACTGCAAAAGGAATTTAAAGGTAAATTGAAACTTTCTTTTTCGGGTGGTGTTGATGCTTTTAATGTAACTGATGTATTGTCGTGTGGTTTTGAAACCGTGTCAGTTTGTTCCGACTTGCTCAAACCTGGTGGATACACACGTATGGCGCAATATTTCACAAAACTTTCGGATGCTTTCGATAGCAACAAAGCAGATAATATTCAAGAGTTTCTTTTGCATGAAGCAGGGGAGAGGAATCTTCAAAAAGCAGCTTTGAAAAATTTAATCGCTTACGCGGAAAAGGTCGTTCATTTACCCCGTTATCAGCGGAATTACGTGAAGATGCCTTCTATCAAGACAGCAAAAAAGCTGGATTATTTCGACTGCATCAGTGCGCCTTGCGAAGATACCTGTCCGGCGCATCAGGGAATTCCATCATACATGTACCACACGGCTAACGGTGACTTTGAATCGGCCTACCGCGTGATTGCGGAAACCAACTCGTTTCCCAATGCCACAGGTATGGTATGCGACCATGTCTGCCAGACAAAATGTACACGCATCAATTACGATGAATCACTGGCCATCAGAGATATAAAAAGGTTTGTGGTTGAGTGGCATAACCAGCAACATCAAGATACAAAAGCGGGTTTCGGTAAAAGTAACGGGAAAAGAGTTGCCATTATCGGTGCAGGTCCGACGGGCCTTTCTGCTGCTTACTTTCTTTTGAAGCAGGGTTTTGAAGTAGATGTTTTTGAAGAAAAAGAAAAACCGGGTGGCATGGTTTCAGGTGCTATCCCAAAGTTCCGCATTGACGAAGAATCTATTCTGACGGATGTCTCAGCAATCGTTGGAATGGGGGCAAATATTCAGTATAATCATAAAGTTTGGGCTGATGATTTCAAGCGGTTTCAGGAAGATTATTGCGCCACGGTGGTTGCGGTGGGAGCACAGGATGTACCCCAGTTAAATATTCCAGGCATTCATGCCGACGGTGTTTTTCAGTCGCTTGATTTTCTGAAAAAAGCACGTGATGGCGTTTCTATGGATTTGGGGAAGAATGTGGTGGTTTTCGGTGGTGGCAATACTGCTATGGACATTGCCCGGACATCCTCCCGCATGGTGGGAAATGACGGAAAAGTGACCATCGTTTACCGCAGGACGGTTGAAGAAATGCCGGCGGTTTACCAGGAAGTGCTGGATGCCATGGAAGAAGGTGTTTCCTTTATGGAACTGGCAGCTCCGGTAGAAATTATTACAAATGCTTCCGAAAAAGTCACAGGCATAAAATGCATCAGGATGAAACCCGGCGAAAAGGATGAAAGTGGCCGCCGCAGGCCTGTTCCTGTCCCTGGAAGCGAATTTGAACTGGAAGCTGATACGGTGATCCCGGCCATCGGACAAACTATTCGTGTGGATTTTACAGACTGCGAATTATTAAGAACTAAGCGCGATTCCTTCGAAACACAAATCTTCAATATGTATATTGGTGGTGATGCCCGGCTTGGCGCTTCTTCGCTGATCAACGGAGTGGGCGATGGAAGAAAAATTGCAGAACAGATTGCCCGTAAAGAAAATATAAAACAGGATAGCAAGACATTTCCGGCCCGCGAAACGGCATCATTAAATGAACTGATGTTGAAGAAATCTTTCCGGGAAACCGGAGAACATCCTGCTGAACTGTCGCTGGACGACCGTAAAAACTTTAAAATCGTATCAGCCACTTTTACGGAAGCACAAGCTGTAAAAGAAGCTTCCCGCTGTATGCTGTGTGATGAAGTCTGCAACATCTGTACAACAGTCTGTCCCAACTTTGCTAATTTCTATTACGAAACGAAAAAGGAAAAACTGAACCTTCAAAAACTGGTAGTGGAGCAGGGCAGGTACCAGATCATGAATGATGCTCCTTTTGATATCCGGCAAGGTATTCAGATACTGAACATTGATAATTTCTGCAATGAATGTGGAAATTGCGATACTTTCTGTCCCACACAGGATGTCCCCTACAAAAGCAAACCCAAGGTTTTTCTGACCCGTTCTCCTTTCGATGAAGCATCATCCGGTTATTATCTGGAAGACAAGGGAAACCATACGCGGTTGCTGGGAAAAATTGCCGGTAAAATGTCTGTGCTGGAAGAGAAAAAAGAGACTTTTATTTTTGAAAATGAAAATCTAAAAGTAAGCCTGGGTAAAATAGATTTTAACGTTCTGGAAGCTTCCCTGAAACCGGGTGCAGAAGACAGTGTCATATATTTGAAAGAAGCAGCAAACATGCGTGTGATCCTACAGGGAATGAAAAAACTGGTTTTTGTCTAAAGCCTACAATTTGAATTGATAGGTAACTTTAGATTCTGTCAGTACGAAGGAGCTGTAAAACTGCGACATGTTTTCAATTACGGAAAATTTCTCGGTCAGAAATTGGTGGTATTCTTCCATGCCCGTACAATACACTTTCAACAGAAAATCGGAATTACCTGAAATGTAATAGCATTCCAGTACCTCGTCGAGTTTGTTGACGTCTTCCATAAATTTATCCACCGCTACTTTGGTGTGTTTGATCAGATTTACAGAAACATACACCACCAGATCCTTATTGATTTTTTTGGGATCCAACAGCGTGATGTATTGTTTGATAATTCCGTCCTTCTCCAACTTTTTGATTCTTTCGTGAATGGGTGTTGAAGAGAGAAACAGTTTTTCAGACAGCTCACGGATAGTGATGCGGCTGTTTTGTTGTAGTAAATTCAGTATTTTGATGTCGATTTCGTCGATGGCTCTGGTTTTTTTATTCATGATTCTGTAATTTTGAGATAAGTGAACTTCCAGCTAATTTTCCCAATCAAAAAGAAGAAAAATTTGTCTTTAGTAATAAAACACCATTTTACTCGATAAAAATAGAAAAATATTTTTTTATTTTCAATAAAATGAGAAAAATAAGTTGTAAATAATTCTTTTCTGTGAAAGATAACTAAATTTGTAAAGACTATTTTGCTTACAAATATTTTGGTGTCGTTTTCGGATCGTGTAATCAATAAGTGGAAGACTTTCTAAAAGCATAAAACAATTTTAAATTAGCATCAAGTGTGATAGAACCCATCAACCGGTTGTATTTTTATGGTTGAACAGAAAAACTAAAAGAGTATGATACAGATGAAAGAGAAGTTTCATTATGAATGTATAAATTGCGGAAAGACCTATTCTGCCACAGAGATACGCTATTTATGCCCTGATTGCAGTGCTGCAACGTCAGCTGGTGAGCCTCCCGGAGGTGTTTTAAAAGTGGTTTATCCTTACGATGAGATCAAGAAAAGGAATCTCGATTTCAATATGTTAAATTCGAAAGGGCTCATCGACCTCCTTCCCATACGAAGCCTGGAGAGTTTCCCATCGCTCAGGGTAGGAGATACGCCGCTTTACAGGATCAAAAGGCTGGATGGCCGGCCGATACTGGTGGATCTGTTCATCAAAGATGATTCTCAAAACCCTACTTATTCTTTTAAAGATCGGGCTTCAGCTTTGGTTTCGGCATATGCCAAAGAACAGGGAATCGAGACCATTATCGCTGCATCGACAGGAAATGCCGGTTCTTCTCTTGCAGGGATATGCGCTTCACAAAACCAGAAAGCTATTATTGTGGTACCGGAAAGAGCACCGCTGGCCAAACTGACTCAGATATTGATGTACGGCGCCACCATCGTGCCTGTTAAAGGCACCTATGATGATGCATTTGATCTCAGCATTGAAGCCACCAAAGAATTTGGGTGGTATAATCGCAATACGGCCTTCAACCCACTCACCATCGAAGGGAAAAGAAGCGTGGCCTTTGAATTATTTGTTCAGCTGGGCGAAAAGGTTCCTGACAGGATTTTTATCCCCGTGGGCGATGGCGTTATCTTATCGGGGGTATATAAAGGCTTTGAAGATTTGTTGGAACTGGGATATATTGACAAGATGCCGGTGATAGTTGCTGTGCAATCGGAAGGAAGCAATAACCTTATTCGGAATGCATTTTCAGATGTATTTAAAATCAAAAAAAGTAAGACGGTTGCGGATTCTATTTCGGTAGATGTCCCCAGGAATTATTTTATGTCAAAACAATTTTTACAGAAATATAACGGGGAAGTGCTTTCGGTAAGTGATGAAGCTATTCTTGATGCTTCGCGCCGATTGTCGCTGAACACGGGGTTGTTTGCAGAACCTGCTGCAGCTGCTGCTTTTGCAGGTTTTTTGGAATATCTTGAAAACAATCGCATGTCATCAGTTTCGGTGAATGTAGTGCTTTCAACAGGTAGCGGGCTGAAGGACCTACATGCCATTCAGAAAATAATCACTCTGCCTGAAGCCATCGAACCTTCTCTTTCGCAACTTAAAAAATTAGTGTTTTGATAACTTTTAAACTCAACGGGGAAGAATGTACATACAGCGGGGATGAGAATTATACCCTGATAAATTTCCTGCGGAAAGACAAAGGGTTAACTTCCGTAAAAGACGGTTGTTCAGGCCAGTCGGCCTGCGGTTCCTGTACAGTGGAAATAGATGGGAAAGCCAAACTCTCGTGTGTGACTAAGATGGGAATATTACAGGACGCCAACATCCTGACCATGGAAGGATTTCCGAAATATGTCAAAGAAACGCTGGCCATTGCCATGGTAAACGAAGGCGCTGTCCAGTGCGGATTCTGCACACCGGGATTTATCACACGCACCAAGATATTGCTGGAAGAAAATCACAATCCCACCATTGATGAGATCAGGAAAACATTTAAACCCCATCTTTGCCGTTGCACGGGATATAAAAAAATCGAAAAAGGAGCTCTTGCCGGTGCTGATGCGTTGCGAAATCACAGGAAAATTGAAGTGAGAAAGACTTCCGGAAAAGTGGGCATGGCACAGCCAAAATACCATGCAATGGAAGCTGCCACCGGAGAAAAGAAATTTGTAGATGATATTTTTGTGGACGGAATGCTTTACGGAGCTTTGAAGTTCAGCGATCACCCCAAAGCCAAAGTTCTGAAAATTGATATTTCTGAAGCGGAAGCACTAACAGGCGTCAGAAAAGTGATCACTGCCAAAGATATTCCTGGAGAACATAAGGTTGGATTGATTTTGCAGGATTGGTCTGTCCTTATAGCAGAAGGCGAAACTACGCATTACATCGGTGACATCCTTACCGGTGTAGTGGCTGATACAGAAGAAATTGCCAGAAACGCTGTCTCTCTTGTCAAAATTAAATACGAAGTTTACAAACCAGTGACCGACGTTTTTGAAGCCATCGACGGGGAAAGGGTGCATCCTGAACGACCCAACAATTTTGAAACAGTGCAATTCACCATCGGGAATCCCGATGAAGCACTGAAGAAAGCAAAATTTATTTCCAAAGGACGTTATGAGACTCAACGCATAGAACACGGATATTTGGAAAAGGAATCCGCACTGGCTATGCCTGCCAACAACGGCAGAATTGAGTTGTACAGCCAGAGTCAGGGCATTTACGAAGACCAGCGGCAGGTAGCCATGATACTTGGTTTGCCGGAAGAAAAAGTACACGTGGTATTGGTTCCTAACGGTGGTGGATTTGGTGGAAAAGAGGATCTTTCCATTCAGGGTCAAACTTCCTTGTTTGCCTGGTTGGTGCAGCAGCCGGTTAAAATAACGCTTACGCGAGAAGAATCTATTCGCCTGCATCCGAAACGGCACCCTGTTTTTATGGATATGGAAGTGGGAGCGGACGAAAACGGAAAACTGGTGGCTTTAAAACTTCATGCTGTCGGTGATACAGGTGCTTATGCTTCTGTGGGGATGAAAGTTATGGAGCGGGTAGCTGGTCATTCTGCCGGCGGATATTACGTTCCTGAAGTTTCAATGATCTCTCGGACCGTTTATACAAACAATATTCCAAGTGGTGCAATGCGTGGCTTTGGCGCCAACCAGGTGACTTTTGCTCTGGAAAGTTGTGTCGACGATCTGTGTCTTCAAGGCGGCTTTGACCGCTGGCAGTTCCGTTGGGACAATGCGTTGGTCGATGGACTGAAAACCTGCACGGGGCAGAAAGTTTACGGCGTCGGAATCCGTGCCTGCCTGGAAGCCATCAAAGATGATTTTTATCTGGCAAAGTTTGCCGGCATTGCCACAGCCATTAAAAATTCGGGTGTGGGAAATGGCATGGTGGACGATTCAAAAGTTAAAATTGAGATCCTTGAGAATGGAAAAATCAGGCTGAACCATGGCTGGACGGAAATGGGGCAGGGTGTTCATACTATGGCGTTGCAGACATTATGCCAGGAAACAGGACTGAATCCTGAAATTATTGAAGTGGTGGTTGATACAGAAGCTGCCATTAAAACTGGAATGACTACATCATCACGGGCTACAGCTCTGGTTGGACTTGCCGTGATCAATGCAGCAGTTGCGTTGAAAGAAGATTTGAAAACAAAAGGTGTTAAGGAACTGGCAGGCAAAACCTATACCGGACAGTACGTTTGTGACTGGACCAACAAACCCGGCGATCCGGTGCCGGAACCTAAAATCCATTATTCTTATGGTTATGCTGCCCAGCTTTGCATTTTAAATGAAAAGGGTAATGTGGAAAAAATGGTAGCAGCCCACGATGCCGGTAAGATTATGAATCCCATGTTGTTTGAAGGACAGATCGAAGGGGCGGTGCACATGGGACTGGGGTATGCACTCACAGAGGATTTACCCATGAAAGACGGTTTTCTGATTCACGACAGGTACCGTAAATTAGGCATACTGAGAGCGCATGAAATGCCCGAAATTGTGGTGAAAGGTGTGGAAGTTCCCGATCCGGTCGGACCTTATGGTGTCAAAGGTATTGGAGAGATTGGACTGGTTCCCACGGCAGGCGCTGTGGCCAACGCATTGTGTAATTTTGACGGGAAAAAAAGATATCGGCTTCCGTTAAACAAAATTGATTAATTTTAGGATTCAATTTTTAAACGACAAGCATGTCACTCTTTTTAAAAAATGTCAATTATCTGGATTATAAAACCCTGAAATTCACAAAGACAAATTTATTGGTAGAGTCCGGTGTGAATGGCGGGATTCTTTTTGTGGATGATGAAAGATCCGCTCATTTGGAAAGGGATGTTATCGACTGCCAGGGAAAAATTGTGACCAAATCTTTTGCCGTAGGACATCATCATGCTTATTCTGCGTTAGCGTGTGGGATGGGTGCCCCTGAAAAAAATCCTGAGAACTTTTATGAAATCCTAAAATATATTTGGTGGAAACTGGATAAAGCGCTCGATAGAGAAATGATTGAGGCCAGTGCATTGTCAACAGCAATCGCTTGCGCCAAAGCAGGTTCCACATTTATTATTGATCATCATGCATCTCCTGAATTTATCCCTGGATCGCTGGACATTATCGCCAAAGCATTTGACAAAATAGGCATCAACCATTTGTTATGCTATGAGATATCCGATCGTGACGGTCTTGAAAAAGCGGAAGACGGATTGGAAGAGACAGCTCATTATCTGGGCAGCCATCAAGGATTGGTGGGACTTCATGCTTCTTTTACCGTAGGTGACAAAACAATGAAACAAGCTGCCGGCATTATGGAAAAATTTCATTCCGGCTTCCATATCCACGTTGCCGAAGATGCTTATGATGAAAAAGTGACTCAGGAAAAATATGGGAAAACAGTAATAGAGCGTTTAAAAGAATTTGGCGCCCTGAACTCACCCAAAACCATTCTTGCTCATTGTCTGCATCTTTCCGCAAAAGAAAAGGAAGAAGTTCGCAATTCCAAAGCATGGGTGGTTCAAAACCCGGATAGCAATCTGAATAACCATGTGGGCTTTTTCGATGGTAGCGATCTGGGAAACCGCATCATACTGGGCACTGATGGTATGCACAGCGATATGATAAGAACTGCACAACAAGCCTACTTCTTAGGCCAAACTTTTGATACTATTGATGTTGACGAAGCTTACCGGCGGTTTAGAAATGGGCATGAATATCTGAATGTTAACAGATTTGAAGGAGATGGCGAAAATAATCTCGTGGTGCTGGATTACAAAAGCCCAACACCGGTGAAAAGTGAAAATTTTACCAGCCAGTTTGTTTACGGCCTTCAGGCAGCAGATGTACAGCACGTTATTTCCAACGGAAAACTTATTTTGAGAGACTGTCAGATCGAAACAGTAAACGAAGATGAAGTGCAGGCAGCCTCCAAAGAGCAGGCTCTATGGCTTTGGAGACGGATGCGGATTTGATGAATGTTGACAAAGGTACAATGAGACAAAGTTAAAGGTTTAAGTTCAGAAGGTTAATGACAGTTTGAAAAGTTGAAAGGTTAGGGAAACCTTGTAAT
>CAZPPK010000112.1:0-9708 GCA_964588415.1 uncultured Lentimicrobiaceae bacterium | reverse complement strand
TATTTAGAAGCAATTAAAAATTAAATGCTTGCTTCTCTGCATTTGTATTATTACGTATTTTTGTAGCGTTAAGTTTATTATTATTATTTAATCTAAATTAAATGTCTGTCACAAAACAACAGGTTGTTGATGCTTTAAAAGGGGTTATCTATTTTAAGAAAAGAGATAATATCGTGAATCTTAATATGGTTAAAGATATCAACATCAATGGAAAAGAAATTAAAGTAGCAATCGTTTTTGAAAAACTGGATGATCCCGCCGTCGGAATTATATATAAATCCTCGGTGAACGCCATAAAAACGGCGCTGGGACAGGATCTTACAGTAGATGTGCAACCCACCACCGATGAAGAGCACCGCCCGTTGGCAGGGGTAAAACACGTTGTTGCTGTTATTTCCGGGAAAGGTGGTGTTGGAAAGTCTACGGTTGCGGCCAATCTTGCCGTTGCACTTTCTAAAACAGGAAACAAAGTAGGAATACTGGATGCCGATGTGTTGGGGCCATCCATACCGATTATGTTTGGTGTGGAAGACGGAAAGCCGGACCTGACAGAAAAAAACGGAAAGACATTACTGGTTCCTTTGGAAAATTATGGAATAAAAATTTTATCCATCGGGTTTTTTGTAAAACCGGAACAGGCGCTTATGTGGCGCGGTTCCATGGCCAACAATGCTTTTAACCAGTTAATGAAAGATGCAGACTGGGGGGAACTTGACTTTTTGGTCATCGACATGCCTCCGGGAACAGGAGACATTCAGCTGACGTTGGCGCAAAATTATAACATCACAGGAGCCATTCTGGTTTCGACACCGCAAAAAGTTGCTGTTGCTGACGTACGCCGTGCCGCTATGATGTACCGTCAGGAAAAACTGACCATTCCGTTGTTGGGGCTTATAGAAAACATGTCTTATTTTACACCTGAAGACATGCCGGAAAAGAAATATTTTATCTTCGGCCAGGGAGCCAGCGACAAACTGGCCAATGAACTGAACATAAAAGTGCTGGGAAGAATTCCTATCGTTGAAAAAGTGACCGAAACCGGTGATGGCGGCATGCCTATTACTCTGATCGACAATTCTCCTGTCAGCAAAGAATTTATGAATATTGCTAAAAAACTACAAGCCACTGTGGAACAGATGGACTGATAATATTATCTATTGCTTTAAGACAAGAAAAATGGAAAATACAGATAGAATTGAACTTGAAAAAAAAGTTAATAATGTTATTGACCAGGTTCGACCTTATTTACAAGCTGACGGTGGCGACATCAAGCTTTTGGAAGTTACCGACGACTACGTCGTCAATGTAAAACTGACCGGAGCCTGCGGTTCCTGTGCTTTCAGCACCATGACTTTAAAAAACGGTGTTGAAGCAACTTTGCAGAAAGTACTTCCTCAAATTAAGGAAGTTGTCGCTGTTTGAGAAACGGTTATCAAACGGTAGTCAGACTGTTGTGAGACAATTGCCTGACCATCACCCCACCATTGTCTCACCATCTGGCTCTTCATACTAGACAAAAGAGAAGTATCTTTATTTCTGATCAAAACCGGATTATGTCAACCATTCTTTTTACTTTTGTTATCCAATATTAAAAAATATGGCAAACGAAATTATCAGCCTAAGTAAAGTTGTTAAAAATTACCATGTTGGTACAGAATTAGTACGGGCATTACGCGAAATAGACCTGAAAATCAATAAAAATGAATTCGTAGCGATGATGGGGCCTTCAGGTTCCGGGAAATCCACGCTTATGAATACACTGGGTTGTCTGGACACACCCACCAGCGGGAGCTATTTTTTAAATGGTGTGGATGTTAGTAAAATGACAGAGAATGAGTTGGCTGATATTCGTAATAAAGAGATCGGTTTTATTTTTCAGACTTTTAATCTTTTGCCAAGATCTACGGCACTTGAAAATGTGATGCTACCTTTAGTTTATGCCGGCATTTCAAAGCAAGATCGTATTAAAATTGCCACAGAGGCCCTTGAAAGCGTTCAGCTTTTGGATAGAATGCACCACAAGCCTAACGAGCTTTCTGGTGGACAACGCCAGCGTGTGGCTGTGGCCCGTGCCCTGGTTAACAAACCATCCATTATTCTTGCCGATGAGCCCACAGGAAACCTGGATTCCAAGACTTCTGCAGAAATCATTTCATTGCTTGAAGAAATTCATGCTTTGGGAAACACCATCATTTTGGTAACCCACGAAGAAGACATTGCTGAGCACGCCCACAGAATTGTGCGTTTGCGCGATGGTGAGGTTGATGATGACTATCAAAACAAGAAAATTTTGCGCAACGTCAGTAAAAAGGTAACGGCCTAAAATACCAGTTGAATGAGTAATGGAAAGAAAATATACACCAAAACGGGTGATAAAGGAAAAACATCTTTAATTGGAGGCACCCGGGTACCCAAATATCATATTCGCATCGAAGCGTACGGAACTGTAGATGAGCTGAATGCATTTGTCGGGCTCGTCAGGGACCAGGACATTGACACACATAGCAAAGAACTTCTTTTGGAAATCCAGGATCATCTTTTCACTTTGGAAAGTATTCTGGCTGCAGATTCTGAAAGGCACTTAAAATCACTACCCGGATTAAAACAGGAAGATGTTACCCACCTGGAAATGGAAATTGATACCATGAACGAATTGCTTCCTGAGCTCACGTCTTTTGTCCTGCCGGGCGGATATCCGGCAGTGTCTTATTGCCATGTTGCCAGGACAGTATGCCGGCGTGCCGAACGTCTTACCATAAAACTAAGTGAAGAGTTTCAAATACCTCCGGTTATCATTACCTATCTGAATCGTCTTTCAGACTACCTTTTTGTGCTTGCAAGAAAATTCTCTCAGGATTTCGATGTGGAAGAATCCCTTTGGAAACCATGGGTTTGAGATATTTCATGTTTATTTAATTTTTCTTGCTCCGTATTAAAAAAAAATTACTTTTGCAAAAAATTTAACACTAACGATTAAGCGATGTATTGGACCTTGGAATTGGCTTCAAAATTAGAAGATGCACCTTGGCCGGCAACCAAAGATGAACTCATAGAATGGTGCCTTCGTACCGGAGTGACCGCAGAAGTCATTGAGAACCTGAAAGAATTAGAAGATGAAGAAGAAGTCTTTGAAAAGATTGAAGACGTCTGGCCTGAATATCCAACAAAAGAGGACTTTTTCTTTAATGAAGAAGAATACTAAACAACATTATTAGCTGCTTCTAATAAGCAGCTTTTTTTTGCAAACGAAATAAAAGTGGGTATGCGTCGCAGTGCCATAAGATGCTGCCAACTCATTACCTGAAAACTGAATTAAACTAAGATTTTTAACTCATTCTGATCATTTTTGTAGTAAATTTGCTTCAATCTAAGTGAGAAAATCATTTTTGAGTTTGTAAACCCCCTTCAGTTAAGGTCGTTTTTGTGAGCTCATTAAGAATCTGAAAAGATGTCAAGGAAAAGAGATCTCATTATAAAAGGGTTTTCCAAACTACTCAAAGAAGACAAACTAAAAATTGTTTCCGAGCTGATGGACAATCAGTTGGAGACTATTGATCTTTTGAAAAGCTTCTGGTATGCAGATCCGGAGAAACAAAAAGTCTTTGATGAATTCAGTGAAAATACCCTTACCAATTTTTACATTCCTTATGGTGTGGCTCCCAATGTGATGGTCAACGGGCAAACGTATGTTGTACCTTTAGTCATCGAAGAAAGCTCTGTTGTGGCTGCAGCTTCAGCCAGCGCCAGATTCTGGTCGGAGCGTGGTGGATTTCATGCTGAGGTGAAGGATATTGTAAAAGAAGGGCAGGTACACTTTTTATGGAAAGGGAGCAAAAGCAAGTTGCTGTCAGTTTTCGATGACCTGAAGAAACGTTTCCGTGAGAATACCAAGATCATCACCGCCAACATGGAAAAAAGAGGCGGTGGCATCCTTGATTTCGAGCTACTTGATCTAAGAAAAAAACTGACCGATTACTATCAGATCAAAGTTACTTTTAACACTCAGGATTCAATGGGCGCAAATTTCATTAATTCCTGTCTTGAGGAATTTGCAAAGGTGCTCAAAGAATTTTTTTACTTCCAACCCATTTTTGAAGGCGATGAAAAAGAAGTCAATATCATTATGTCCATTCTTTCCAATTACACACCTAAATGTCTGGTCAAGGCTTGGGTGGAATGTGATTTCGATGAACTTGACAAGGTTGACAAATCCATGACGGGCAAGCAGTTTGCCAGAAAGTTTGAAACTGCTGTTAAGATTGCCGAGATAGATCCCTTCCGTGCTACCACACACAACAAAGGAATCTTTAACGGCATTGACGCCGTGGCCATTGCCACCGGAAATGATTTCAGGGCTATTGAAGCCGCAGGACACGCTTATGCCACCCGGACCGGAAATTATCAAAGTCTTTCGCATGTTGACCTTTCCGAAGGCCGGTTTAAATATAGTTTGGAATTACCACTGGCACTCGGAACAGTGGGTGGTCTGACTTCATTACACCCGTTGGCAAAACACTCTCTGGAAATGCTGGGAAAACCGTCAGCCCGCGAATTGATGATGATCACCGCATCAGTAGGATTGGCCAATAACTTCTCTGCTGTTCGTTCCCTCATAACCAAAGGCATTCAGGTGGGTCACATGAAGATGCACCTCATGAACATCCTAAACCACTTCAAAGCCACTGAAGAAGAAAAACAATTGGCAGCCGTATATTTCAAAGAAAAAACGGTTTCTTTCGCTATAGTTGACGACTATATCAAAAAATTACGTCACGTCTGATGCTTGATTTAAAAACCTGGCACTCAAATGGAAAACTGCTGCTTACCGGCGAATATCTCGTTCTGGAAGGAGCTAAAGCGCTGGCTGTTCCCGTTAACAAAGGACAAAATCTAAAAATTCAACAAGAGGAACCAAAGGATTTTCCGGTTTTACACTGGATGGCTTATCAATTGTCTGAGCTCTGGTTCCAGGCAAGTTACAGGCTTCCAGAATTGTCTGTAATCCAAACATCCAACGCAGATTTCGCATCGAACCTCCAGAATCTGCTGGAAACCTGCAAAAAAATATCCCCTGAATTTTTAGATGGTTCCCAAAGCTTCAGGGCAGAAACATCCCTGGAATTTGACAGCGAATTCGGTTTCGGATCAAGTTCTACCCTGGTTTCCAATCTTGCACATTGGGCGAAGGTGGATCCTTTTTTGTTACAAAGAACTGTGTTGGGAGGATCGGGATATGATATCGCCTGCGCGAGAAGTGAAAAGCCTCTGCTATATCAGCTTGTGAATGGAATGCCTGTTGTGGAAAAAGTCAGTTTTTCTTTTCCTTTTCATGAAAATCTCTATTTCGTTTATCTCGGGCACAAACAGCGCACGTCGGAAAGTATAGAAGCCTTCAAACAAAAAGCACATTTCAGCAAAAAGGAAATAGAAGAAATTTCAAAAATTTCCGATACAATACTTAACCTTGTTAAAATAGATGAATTCGAGCAGCTGATAGAAGTACACGAAAAAATCATGGCTTCTGTTTTGGGAATTTCGCCTGTAAAACAACGCCTTTTCGCTGATCATCAGGGAGCTGTTAAATCTTTGGGAGCATGGGGAGGCGATTTTGTTTTGATGACCCGGAACCTTCCTGAAAAAGATTTCAAAACTTATTTACATAATAAAGGTTTTGATACCGTTTATTCCTGGGATGAGCTGGTTCTAAAATAGATTCCTGAACCAGCACTGCCTTAACAGAAAGTTTTGAAAAAATTTTTATTCTGAAAAACCCAGCCTGCGGGCAGCATAAACATAAGCTCCAAGAGCCACAGCTTTCGATGTCCCCAACCTGCTGATACCGACCGCAATTTTCTTTTTCGACTGATAGCTCTGTGTCTGATCAGAGAACGGAACTTTAACCATTATTGATTCATTTTTCAGAAATTCATTTCTTTCAATTTCATTTTCCCAGTTATAAACTACTGATTCCATGCGGGAAAGGATTAGTCCGTCCACTCTTTGAAACTGGCCGTTCATGTGTTCGATAACCACGGGGAGAAATAACGGAAAAGCCCCTGAAATACCTCCGCCGATGGCCACACAACTGTCAGTGAGAGTAGCAGCATTGGCCAAAGCATTTCCCAAAACATTGCCAAAAATGTCCCATGCTTTTTGGGCAGCTTCTTTATCTCCGGCAGATTTTCCCATGCTGATCTGGAATATCTCAAAGGGTTCGGGGGTTTCACGGAATGAAATACCTGCCAGGTCACCGTAAAGTTTCTCAATCCCACGAATGCTCAACACCTCTTCAACACTTTGTCCGGGATTCATATAATTAGAAAAACGGTTGATTTCCGAACTTGCTGAATTATCACCGGAAAACAGTTTCCCGTTCATGACAATGCCACCTCCAAAACCAGTGCCCAGGGTTACGCCTAACAAATTTTTGTATTGTTTCTCAGATTGCCGGTTTATTTCAGGCAACAGGCCTCCTAGAGCTTCTCCCAGTGCGAAAAGATCACCGTCATTATTAATAAAAACCGGTATTTTGAATTCATTTTCCAGCATTCTTGCCAGTGGGATGCCCCCGGTAAAAAAATGTATGTTTTCCAGTTTTCCAATGATTCCTGCTTCATAATCAGCCGGACCCGGAAAACAAAAACTCAAAGCAGCTGCACGCGCGCCCAATTTTTCCTCTAATCCTGAAAAACCTTGTTTCAATTTCAAAAAGAAAGCCTCCAGAGAATCAGACTGGGAAGATAACGTCAATGTCGTATCTAAAACTCTTCCTTCCTCAATAGCTGAAAAAACCAAGTTGGTTCCACCTGCATCCAAACTGAAAATAATCTTACGCTTCATTCAAAAATTTTTGCAAAAATAATTAGAAAAACCAACCCACCATCATATTACGATTTAAAATACCGACAACAATCATTCGTTCTTTTCCCTGGCATCAAAACACCAGCATCAATCGTTATCGGGAACAACATGTTCCTGGACAAAAGCACTGTGAACCGGAGCGGGAACCACAGCACTCTTCCCTTTCACGGCCTTCCACAAAATTTTATTGTATAATCCATCCGGCACCGCATCTTCTCGGGTAAAATTCAGCTTTTTACTCAATCTGGTACCGTAGGCTGATTTCAGATTCTCCCGGTGAATATCAGTTTCCGGGGCAAGAGCATCATAAGGCTTAACATTTGCCGAGTCAGTAACCGAGTTTATTATCGGGTTAGCAGCCAGATCATATTGTGTCATAGGGGGAAGCCCCAATATCAATTCAATGGTTTTTAAAACGCCCGAGGTAGTGTACAACGTATGATCCACAAAGTGACGTTTAATATATGGACTGATGACCAGCAACACAGACCGGTGCGCATCCACATGGTCAGGACCATTTTGTGCGTCATCTTCCAAAACAAAAATTATACTCTCTTTCCAGATTTTACTGTGTGAAATTTGATCTACCACTTTGCCTAAGGCATCATCATTCTGGGCGACATACGCCAGCGGGGTCAGTTTCCCAACACGCGTTCCCCAGCAATGGTCGTTAGGCAACCGCATCAGAGAAAGGGCCGGCACCTGATTGATTTTCACCAGGCTGTCGAAATCATGTTTCCATACTTTATAGCGATATAAATCGGAAGTGTTCAAATCAAATCCGGGAAATTTCAAACAGGTAACAGGAAGCAAATCCTTGTCACGGGGAATATACAAGCCTTTTTTGTTGCTTTTCAGATGCACAAATTCACCATAATCCCTGAACGATTTATGATGCGCCATCACATCATTCCAGATATATCCCGACGAAGGTGCCGCAATGGGGACACCGCCTTCAAAATCATAGCTGGCTCCACGCCTCCCGTAATTTACAGGCCAGAGCTTTTCAACATAATCCGATGCATAAGCTGCTGTGGACCAGTTATGGCCATCGGCGCTGACTTCTGCATCCACATAAAAATTATCATACAGCGTAAAATCTTTCGAAAGTTGATGCGCATTGGGAGTAACTTTCTGCCCAAAAAGGCATAAAGCAGCATCGCCGTTCCCTTCTTTCATATCTCCCAGCACCTGATCATAAGTCCGGTTTTCGCGAATGATATAAAATATATGTTTTATTTGGGAACTCGGACCTTTTTGATAATTGATCGGAATAATATGCTGATGGTTAATATTTTGTACTACTTTATGAATGTATGGTGTATTGTCATAAACCCTTTTGCTCATCAAAGCCAGTTGCTTTGAACCGGGATTATTGATAATGGAAAGTGTTCCCATAAACATAGTCCCTGAATAGTTTTCATACCAGTTTTTGAGCTTTCTTTTTGTGGGATTGGGCCCGTCGGGATTGGCACGCGAAATAATTCCCTTTCCGTTGGCAACAAGAATCTGATCCGTTTTTGGAACATTTTTTACAGCCGTCGGATACCATCCTACCGGAATGAATCCCAGGTTTTTTGCATGCTCCTTTTTACTGATGTCGAAAACAGCGAGATAATTGTTGTCGGCGTTGGCAACCAGAAGTTTTTTGTCTTTGGACATCAGGGTCAATGCATCAGGGGTACTGCCATAGGGAGCATCCGGAATCAACGAAGTAATAATTGTTTCGCTGACCTTTTTATTTTTCAGATCCAGAACGGTAACGCTGTTGTTATTGGCATTGGTCACAAATAAGCGACTGCCGTCTTGCGTCAAAGCCATTTCATTGGGATGGGCACCTGTTTTATAAACGTGGCTGATGCTCAAGTCTTTTAAATTGATCTCATCAACTGAAGCTTTTTCCCAGATGGAAACATAGGCAAAAGTCTGTGCATGATTGATCACGACTTCATAACATTTTCCATCCAATTGAATCTTTTTGAGAACAGATCTTTCCCCCAAATCAATAATATACAGGCTGTTACTTTTTTGCGAAACAGCCAGCAGTTCATTTTTCTTTTTAAAATAAGCCAGTCCGGTAATTGAAATTTTTCCTTTGGGAAATCGTTCTCCTATTTTAATACTACCGTCCGGCGATAATTTCCCGTCTTCAAAATGATAGATAAAAACCTTGTTGTCATTGCCTCCTGAAACATACAATGTCTTGTCATTCTTTCCAAAAGTAAGGCCTACCCATGTATTGCCAATTATCAGCCTTTGAACTTCTTTCATACTTTTCAGGCCCACCACAGAAAGCGAGTTCTCACCCATCCCGCTATTTGATGTAATGGCATAATTTCCATCCTTTGTCACTACCATATTCAAAGGCAATTCACCGATGGGAACCTGAAAACCTTGCGGACTCAGTTTCCATCCGTTAGGGAGTAATGTGTAATTCTGATATTTTCCCGGAAGATTAGAAGTTTTTACCTGGGCAAGAACCGTTCCCGTAAGGAAAAAGATCAGAATGATACTAAAAAAATGTTTATATAGTTTCATAACGGCTTCTTATCAAGTGTAAGAAATACAATAAGCGACAAATTTAATCTTTTTACGATTTGAGAGACTTTTCGATGTCAAATAATACCTAATTTATAACCTTATTTTATCATTTTAACAAATTCAATTGCAGCAACATTCTAATACAATCGGTTCTTTGGCTAAAAAATATTAATGGTATTGATGAAATAATTGAGATCAGGAAACGATTATTTGCTAAAAGTTAAAGTAAAAAACCTTCCCTCATCAAATTTTCAGGGCAAACGCATCATAAATTTAACACCTTCAAAAGATATTGATTATCCCAGC
>CAZPPK010000111.1:0-9762 GCA_964588415.1 uncultured Lentimicrobiaceae bacterium | reverse complement strand
TATTTCGAATGCTCCGCTTATCGCGGATTTTCAAAATAGAGTTTCACTAATAAAGGAAAATGAAATATCAAAATACGCTGTTCCCGGAGATGGGGTGCTTACTTTTGAAAATTAGTGGATCTCCGAACAATAAAAATCAACCTGAAATCCTTCTTGCGTTTTTACTTTTCATGAGTAAAAAATACAAATAGATTATGAACAACCAACGGTTTATAAAATGATTGGTCCTATTGTGTAGAATTCTTCTTTTATGTAAATTTAGGTATATGGAATACTAACAAAATAATAATCAAGATATTCAGAGTGAACAAAATTAACATAGTAGTTTTTTTATTGCTGGATAAAGAAAGTCACTACAACTGCTACTCGAATAAAGAACTGAGAATGTCCTGAACTGAAAGGAACTTTGATTGCAGATAAATAGCAGTTATTCCAAACAAGAGACATTATTTCAGATGTCTTCTCAAAGCCATAACTACTATTAATTAATTTAATCTGACAGAGCTAATATTCTGATTTAGAATATTTGACATATCAGAGAATTAGGGCTTGATATTGTTTACCTAACTATAACATTATGAAAATAGGTCCATTAATAAATTCTTTAAAAGCAAGCGTAAGATTCTCCTGCTATTTGTGTAAAGATCCTAAAAGGAAATAGTCTTCTGGACTTTTCCATTGATGTTGGTTTTTAAAATATTAAACGGCGGTTTGACCAATGATGGAATTAATACTTAATAATCTGAATAACTAACATAATCCCAATAAAAATGATGAAAATTCTTGCTATTGACGATATGCTAATTAACCTAATGACATATAAAGGACTGCTTATCAACGCATTCCCAGGTGCGCATGTTATTACTGCTTTGTCCGGTAAAGAAGGAATCAAGAAAGCATTCAAAGAAATCCCGGATATAATTTTGCTTGACCTTGTAATGCCTATCATGGATGGCATTGAAACTTGTAAAAAGTTGAAAGAATATTCTTCATTGTTACCGATTCCGGTAATAATGATTACCGCTTCAACCCCTGACAGTTTGACAAGGGCAAGGGCTTTACAGGCTGGTGTTATTTCATTTTTAACAAAACCTATAGATTCGATTGAGCTGGTGGCGCAGTTTTCTTCTGTTATCCGGTTTAAGAATGATGAAAATAGATTTCTCCTGGAAAAAAGACAGATCAGGAACCTTGAAAAAATAAGAGCTGATCAGCTCGAAAATGAATTAAAAAAGACGTATTTGGCTTTGGAACAAAGCCCGGTCTCGATTTTAATTACGGATGTTGAAGGTAATATAGTTTATTGTAATCCCAAGGTTTCTAAACTCACTGGATATTTAACAACGGAGTTGTATGGGAAGAACCCTCGCATCTTCCAATCGGGTGAAACCGTAAAAGAAGATTATCAAAATATGTGGGAAACACTTCTTTCCGGCAAAGAATGGCGAGGCGAATTTCACAACAAAAAGAAAAATGGTGAATTGTTTTGGGAATCTACTTTAATTTCTCCAATCTATCATGTGGAAGGTAAGATTATTAATTTTCTTGCCATAAAAGAGGATGTTACAGAATGGAAAAAAATGATAGAGGATATGAAAATGACAAGGGAACAAGCCTTGGAAAGCGACCGTTTAAAATCTGCCTTCTTAATGAACATAAGTCATGAAATACGCACTCCCATGAATGCTATTTTGGGCTTCACGGGGTTGCTTAAAGACTCTGACTTGAAAAACAAAGATCAACAAGAATATGTCAGAATCATAGAAACTAGTGGCCACCGCTTGCTCAATACTATCAATGAACTGATAGAAATGGCCAAAATTGAATCAGGCCAGTCATCTGTTTCAATGTCAGTAATAAATTTAAATGAAGAAATAGAATCTATTTATACATTCTTTAAATCAGCAATTGAAGAAAAAAAGATAAAGTTTATTTGCAAGAACAATTTGCCGGATGAACAGGTCCTGATTCGTTCAGACAGTGAAAAACTTAATTTCATTCTTGTCCACCTGGTTAATAATGCTATAAAATATAGCAAACAGGGTCAAATAGAATTGGGATATGTGAAAAAAGGAAAATCTCTGGAACTTTTTGTGAAAGATAACGGTTTGGGTATTGGGAAAAAACAAAAGGAAATTATATTTGAAAGATTCAGGCAAAGCAATGAGTCGCTTACTCGAAGTTATGAAGGAATAGGATTGGGACTAACCATTTCTAAAGCCTTTGTTGAAATGCTACAGGGTAAAATATGGGTAGAAAGCGAAGAAGGGAAAGGCTCGAAATTTTATTTTACGATCCCTTATAATATTGGATTGGAAGAAAATATTTTTGTTAAAAATGAGATAGCATCTTTGAAATAAGAGAATTAGTTAATATTCTAAAATGATGAGCCGAATTTTAGCAATTGATGACAGCCATGTTAATCTGGATTTAATTAAGGCAGTCTTAACGAGAAGAATCCCGGATTGTGATGTTTACACAGCATTATCAGGCCAAGCCGGAAATGAACTACCCCCGCCGCAGAGCAGCGGGGGTAGTTCATTTGTTCCTTGTTTAGTAGCGGCGCCATGCATGACGTCACTTTTTATTTCATCTCCATCATATTAGACAGCAGGATAAGTGCAGTATCCACTTTATTGATCTTATTAAAAACCAGGGTGAGTTTTTCTTTTTTTTCTTTCATTTCACAGCAGTTAGGATTTCGCTTGATGGCTTCCAGAATCTTACCAAAGGCTTCCGTCTGGAAATAATCTGAATCCTGGTTCCCGGTGAAATAGGCAATCATTTTGTTGAATTTCAGCACCAGCTTTTCAAAGCCCATTTCCTTCGCCATCCAGCGCAGGCGAATGGTATTGATGAGCGCTTCTGTTTCTTTCGGAACCGGTCCGAAGCGGTCAACCAGCCGCTGCTCGAACTCATGAAGCTGCAATTCATCTTTGACGCCTTCCAGCTCTTTGTAAAGGTTTAGCCGCTCGGAAATATTGCTGATGTAAAAATCGGGAATGAGAATTTCGAGATCCGTTTCCAACTGACATTCTTTTGCGAATACCCATTGTGCTTTTTCGTCGGCATACAGCTCGCTGAATTCACTTTCTTTCAATTCTGTCAGAGCTTCATCCAGGATTTTCTGGTACATTTCGATGCCGATTTCCGAGATAAAACCGCTTTGCTCGGCTCCGAGAATATTTCCCGCTCCACGGATGTCCAAATCGCGCATGGCAATACTGAAACCGCTTCCCAAATCAGAATATTCGGTGATGGCACGCAATCTTTTCCGCGCATCCTGCGGCAGCGAAGCCATCGGAGGTGTGAGCAGATAACAAAAAGCTTTTTTGTTGGAACGCCCCACCCGGCCGCGAAGCTGGTGCAAGTCGCTAAGCCCAAAATTTTGTGCATTGTTGATAATGATGGTATTGGCATTTGGAATGTCCAGCCCTGACTCTATAATGTTGGTAGAAAGTAAAACATCAAAAAGCCCGTTGATAAAATCGAGCATTACCTTTTCCAAATGATGCCCTTCCATTTGCCCGTGCGCCACACCAATTCTGACGCCCGGAATAAATTTCTTCAACATATCATACACGTTCATAATGTTTTGGACACGGTTGTGTACAAAAAACACCTGCCCGCCACGCGAAACTTCGTACTGAATGGCCTCACGGATGGAATACGGATTGAATGACCGGAGTTCCGTTTCCACAGGAAAACGGTTGGGTGGCGGTGTGTTGATGATGGAAAGGTCGCGGGCGCCCATCAGTGAAAACTGCATGGTACGCGGAATGGGCGTTGCCGTCAAGGTAAGTGTGTCCACCTGTGTTTTAATCCGGCGGATTTTTTCTTTTGCGGTCACGCCGAATTTTTGTTCTTCATCCACAATAAACAGCCCCAGGTCTTTAAAAATCACATCTTTACTTAAAATCCGGTGTGTTCCTATCATGACGTCCACTTTACCTTCTGCAAGTTTTGTCAGACTTTCTTTTTGTTGTTTCGCACTTTTAAAACGGTTCAGGTAGTCGATGGTTACAGGAAAATCTTTCAGCCGATCGCTGAAAGTTTTAAAGTGTTGTAGCGCCAGAATAGTTGTTGGCACCAGCACTACCACCTGTTTGCCGTCGGTTACCGCTTTGAAAGCTGCACGGATGGCAATTTCCGTTTTCCCGAAACCCACATCACCACACACCAGCCGGTCCATGGGATGCGCTTGCTCCATATCCTGCTTTACATCGGCAGTTGTCTTGGTCTGGTCGGGTGTATCTTCGTAAATAAAACTGGCTTCCAGTTCGTTCTGCAGATAAGTATCAGGATTGAACTGAAATCCGGCTTCAGTTTTGCGTGCCGCGTACAGCTTGATGAGATCGCGGGCAATGTCTTTGACCTTTGTCTTAGTCTTATTTTTTAATTTTTCCCAGGCACCTGATCCCAGTTTGTTTAATACCGGCGGTTTTCCTTCACTACCTACATATTTGGAAATGCGGTGCAACGAATGGATACTGACGTAAAGAATGTCATCATTTTTATAAAAAAGGCGGATGGCTTCCTGCTTTTTCCCATTATTTTCAATGATCTGCAATCCATCATAACGCCCAACCCCGTGGTCGATGTGTGTAACATAATCACCCGGTTTCAAATCATATAATTCTTTGATAGACAATGCTTCTTTCCGCCCGAAACCTTCCTGCAAATGAAACTTGTGATATCTTTCAAAAATCTGATGGTCGGTATAGCACAAGACTTTTATATCGCGGTCGATAAACCCTGAGCTAAGGCTGGTTTCTACCGCTTTGAAAAGCGGAATACGGGATTGCTCTCCGCTATCGCCGGCAATGTTTTCGAAAATGCTGTATAAACGGTTTATTTGTGCCGGATTATCCGAAAAGATAAACGGCGTAAAACCTTCATCCGTCTGGGCTCTAAAATCCTTTAACAACAGTTCAAAATTTTTGTTGAAAACCGGTTGCGGAGCCTGTTGAAAAAGGATAGTCTTTGCTTCAGTAAAGTGGAGCCCGGGACCAAATTCAAGTGTCCTGAAATCTTTCAGCTTTTCAATGAACTGGCTGCCGTTGATGAACAATTCTTCTGGAGCCAAAACATTGTTTTCATTCTCATCGTAAGTATTCAGCGCTTTTTCGTATTCGGCAACAATTTTATTGTGTGTATAATCCACATCTTCGAGCCACCAGAAAGTGAGGGCAGGAATGTAATCCATGAAACTGATCCGTTCTTCTTTCAGATGCCGATCCTGAACATTGGGCAACAAAGTGATCCGGGCGAGATTTTGTAAAGAGAGCTGGCTTTTCGGATCAAAAGTACGAATAGATTCCACAGTATCACCGAAAAATTCAATGCGGTAGGGTTGTCCGTTTGAAAATGAAAAGACATCGACAATACCGCCACGAATGGCAAATTGTCCGGGTTCAGCTACAAAATCCACCACTTCAAAGTTGAATTCCGTCAGAAAATCGGTGAGAAAATCTATCGAAACTTCTTCTCCCTTATGAAGTTTTATGATATTTTGATTCAGGTATTTTTTGGTGATGACTTTTTCCGACAACGCTTCCGGATAGGTAACTACAATGGTTTTGCGGTCGTCGTTCAGAAATCGTTTCAGCACTTCTGTTCGCGAAAGTTCGTAGGCTTTATCCAGCTTTTCCGGTTCGTAAGGTCTTTTGTATGTGGTGGGATAGAAAAGCACTCTTTTTTTGTCGAGTTCCAGTTCCGCATCATGGAGAAGTGTTTCCAGATCATTAAAAAAGTAAGCTGCTTGTTCCTTGTCAGGAATGATCACCAAATGCTGCTGTTTGCCTGCCTTTTCAAAAACGGTGGTGAGCGCCATAGCAGCGGAAGAACCGATAATTCCTTTCAGAAAAAGATGTTCCGATCCTTTTTCCAAAAGGTTTTCCAGCTCCTGAAACCGGGGATGTTCTCGAAAATATTTTAAAAACTCAGTAGCCTTCACGCTTGCTTTTCAAGACGGCAAAGATATTCAATTCCTTTTTTGAACCGACTGATTTAAACTGAAACCCTTAGCCAAGCCTTATTTCATCATTTATACCTGTTTCCGTTTAATCCGCCTAGGCGGACAAGGGATTAATTCCCCGCCCCTTGGGGCGATTAATAATCTCCTTTTGATACCTCCTCACTGCTCTGCGGCGGGGGTAGCTCATCATAAATTATAATAACAGCTATACCGAAATGGTTTGCGGAGAGCCTTTTTTTGGTGAATAATTACTAAATTTGGATCATCAAAAAATTATCAATGGACAATAAAATATTACAGACAAAATTTGAAGAGGGAATCCTGTTGGTGACCATCAGCAGGCCCCAGGCGATGAACGCACTAAACACCAGGTTTTTCAACGAGTTAGATGATTTAATCGCTTCCGTTAAAAAGGATAAAGCCGTCAATTTGATGATGATTACCGGCGAGGGAAAAGCTTTTGTAGCAGGGGCGGATATTGCCGAAATGGTAAACAAAAACCAGAAGGAAGGAAAGACTTTTTCGCGGTTGGGACAAAATACGTTCAGGAGCCTTGAGGAATTGAGTATCCCGGTGATCGCTGTTATTAACGGTTTTGCACTTGGTGGCGGCATGGAACTTACCATGGCTTGTGATTTCCGGATTGCAAGTACTAAAGCAAAATTCGGACAGCCCGAAGTGAATCTTGGTTTGATCCCCGGTTATGCCGGGACACAACGGTTGTCGCGCCTTACAAATCCGGGCACAGCTTTATATTTACTTATGACGGCAGATATAATAACCGCTGATGAAGCATTACGTATCGGACTGGTTCAGAAAGTGGTGGAACCGGAAGCGCTCATGGAAACCAGTATGGCTATCGCCAAAAATATCGTTTCCAAAGGACCTCAGGCCGTTAGGAAGTTAAAACGTGTGGTGCGTAAAGGTTTTGAAATGAGCCTGGAAGAAGGTTCTGAACTGGAAGCAGCCGAATTCGGTTCTTTGTTTGGAGAAAACAGCGAAGGCAGAGAAGGCATGCAAGCATTTTTGGAAAAGAGAAAACCTCAGTGGTAAGAAAATAGGAATAATCAAAAGAATAATTCAATAAAAATTTATAAATATGACTTACGACGAAAGATTACAGGATGTTGCGGTTTTGGGCGCTGCAGGTAAAATGGGCAGCGGCATTCTGCTGCTGACCGCGGTGGAGATGGCCGACCGTGCACTTCAACCTGAAAACAAAGGCAAAACTTTTGTTTTGAATGCTATTGATGTGTCGGACGAAGGACTGGCTGGCTTGATGGGATATCTCAGGGTGCAGGTGCGGAAGATTGCTGAAAAAAAGGCCGTTTGGCTGAGGCAAATGTACGCCGACCGTGATGATCTCATCGAAAACTACGACATTATTGATACTTATATTAATGATGTACTGAACATCGTTCATCCGGTTACCGCAATGGAAGCAGCTTATAAATCCAATCTTGTTTTTGAAGCTGTAAATGAAAACCGTTCACTTAAAGTGAAACTCTTTACACAGATCAGGGAAAACAATCCAAACGTGTGGTTCTTTACCAACACATCCTCCGTTCCTATCCATCTAATTGATGAAGAAGCCGGGCTGGACGGAAAGGTATTAGGTTTCCATTTTTATAATCCGCCCGCTGTTCAGAAACTTGTGGAATTAATTAAAACTGATAACACAAAGAAAGAAGTCGTTGATTTTGCACTTCAATATGCCAAAAACCTGAAGAAGGTTGTCGTGCCTTCCAACGACTTTGCCGGATTTATCGGAAACGGGCATTTTATGCGCGACGGACTTCATGGAATCAAAGAAGCCGAAACCTTGGCCAAAGACAAAAATTTGCCATTGTATAAGGCTATTTACATGATTAACAAAGTGACCCAGGATTATCTGGTCCGTCCCATGGGTATTTTCCAGCTGATGGATTATGTTGGTATTGATGTGATGCAATTCATTCTGAATGTAATGGACCCATTTGTGGAAGATGAGAACCTGAAAAGCGAATTGCTGGATAAATTTATAGAACAAGGTATTAAAGGCGGACAGTATTCCAGCGGAGCCCAAAAAGATGGGTTTTTCAAATACAAAGGCGGGCAACCCGTTGCCGTTTGGGATATTCACAAGCAGGGATATGTGGAGATAGAGAAATTCAAAGCCGAATGTGATGAAATTCTCGGCGACCTTCCCGAATCTGCAGTCCCTTGGAAAGCCACACTTCGAATGAAAAACAAAGTAAATGTTTTGACGAAGTTTTATAATGATTTGAAAATGTTAGATTCATTGGGTGCTGTAATAGCAATAAGATACGGAAAACGTTCCAGGGAAATTGGTGAAAAACTTGTGGCAGACAGTGTAGCAAACACACCTGACGATGTAAATACGGTAATGCTTACCGGTTTTTATCATGCTTATGGCCCCATAAATAATTACTTTGAATAATAACACAGAATCATGAAGAAATTAAGAAGAAAAGTATATATGACAGCCGGTTACAACACCATTTCTTTGGGAACCGGTCGCAGGGAATTTAATCCAAGAAAACCCCGTCCAGGCATTGAACATTACATCAAAGAAGCCGGTCAGGGTGTTTTACAGCAAATCGGTGGCGCCAAAAATGTGGATGAATCTGTGATCGGGAATTTTATGGCCAGCCGCTTTAACCGTCAGGGGCATTTGGACGGCTTTATGCCGATGATTGATAAAGGTTTGGTTATGAAACCATCCATCCATGTGGAAGGCGCTTGTGCTTCCGGCGGACTTTCACTGGTAACTGGTATCCGGAACATTCTGGCAGAAACTGCCGAAGTGAACCTTTCGCTGGGTTTTGAAGTCCAGAATACAGTGAAAGCCATTTATGGTGCTGACCTCCTGGCGTTGGCAGGATGGTTCCAGAAGCGGAAATCAGGGCACGCTTACTTTTTCCCGGGACAGTTCAGCGACCGGGCAGGAGCCTATTATGAAAAATACGGTTATGAAAGAAGTCGTAAAGGAATGGCACGCTGGTATGCAAATGCCATCGAAAACGCAAGGCTCGACCCGACAGCTCAGGAATTTCACAACACAAATCCTGATCCTTACGGGACAGCTTTGAAAATGCAGCCCAACGGAAAAGTATTCGTTGACCATTTGACAGTTTTAGATTGCTCAAAAGTTTCTGACGGTGCATCAGCCATTGCCATATGCTCCGAAGAAGGATTAAAAAGAATTGGCGTCGAAAAGAAAAATGCCGTTGAAGTGGTAGGTTTCGGACATGCAGTAAGAGACATTACTACGGATCCGACTGACCCGACCGAACTGGAGACTATTAAATTTGCAGCTCATGAAGCCTTGAAAAATGCCAGGATTACCATCGATCAGGTGGGAACCATTGAAACCCACGACTGCTTCTCAATCGCCGGAATTATGGCTGTGGAGGCCTTGGGTCTTGCAGCCAAAGGAGAAGGTGCCGATTTCGTCGATCAGGGAAATACTTCCAGAAACGCAGAAATTCCTTTCAATACTACCGGAGGACTTATTGGATGGGGACATCCTACCGGCTGCACCGGCGTGCATCAGGGAGTTACCATCTGGCAACAGCTTACCGGGAATGCGGGTAATGCACAAATTAAGATCAACGAAAACCGTCCTTACGGACTCACCATAAATATGGGCGGCGATGATGTAACCGTCACTTCTATTGTTTTTAAAAGAGGCGAATAAATTTCCCTTTGAATAGAAATTACAGGTTGTCTCGTATCGGGGCAACCTGTAATTTTTTTATTTTCGACGCACTATTTGATTGTTC
>CAZPPK010000110.1:0-9811 GCA_964588415.1 uncultured Lentimicrobiaceae bacterium | reverse complement strand
TAAGTAGTATTTATGAATTTGTCAAATACGGTTCAATACGCCATTAGAATTTTAAGCTACATGGCCATTAAAAAGGATAAAATATTTTCGGCTTCACGATTGGTAGATGAGCTAAAAATTTCTGATAAATATTTGAGGCATTTAATGACTTCCATGTCTAAAGCCGGATTGGTTAAGTCAGTCCAAGGCAGGCACGGCGGATTTATGCTCAGCAAATTGCCCAGTGAAATTTCATTGAATGATATTATAATGGCATTGGAATACAAAAACAAATACGATGGTTGTATTTTGGGATTTGAGCAATGTTCTGACGATAAACCGTGTGCATTACATAATGAATGGGTAAACGTTAACAAAGTAATCTCTGCCTTATTGAATGATAATTCTTTGGAACAGATTGTAAATAAGCAAGATGTATTGCAGTTTTAATTTTTTCATAATTATATACTATACTTTTATAGTATATAAACTATGTTCTTAAAAGGCAAAACCTTTATCAAAATATATTTTTAACCTAAAAATTAACCCATGACAGAAAAAAAGAATGATGTTGGATTGATGCAAAAACATCAGCTCAAAGGAAATCCGGGTATCGGATTAATTATGGCTACTTTTGGTTTTTTTATTGGATTTGCGGCCGTTTCATTGTATGGACCAGTGGCCAGTAAACTAAAGGATATATTGGGAATATCCGGCTTATTGCTGGGTTTGTTGGTAGCTGCCCCAAATCTTTCGGGTTCATTATTACGTATCCCTTTTGCTGCCTGGGTTGATAAAGTGGGTGGAAAAAAACCTTTGATTGTTTTGTTGATTTTATCCGTTATTGGAATGGGAGGTTTGTCCATTCTCCTGTTGTTATTTTACCCTGACCACCTGTCAAAATGGATGTATTGGCTCATCGTTTTGTTCGGTGTTTTAAGTGGAAGCGGCATTGCCACTTTCTCTGTGGGTATTGCGCAAACCTCCTACTGGTTTCCTCAAAAGAAACAGGGAGTTGCACTGGGTACTTATGCAGGGATCGGTAACACAGCCCCCGGTATTTTCGGGATCATATTACCTTTTGCCTTACGCAGTTTTGGATTACCCGTGTCCTATGTGCTTTGGTTCGGCTTTTTACTAATAGGCACCGTTGTTTATATCCTTCTCGTCCACGATGCCTATTATTTTCAACTGATAAAAAAGAGGGTAAAACCTGACAAAGCCATTGAAATATCAAAAGAGTTGGGGCAAGAACTTTTCCCAACGGGCAGCACCGTCGAATCGTTGAAAATTTCAGCTAAAATTCCGGGCACCTGGGGATTAGTATTACTTTATTTTACATCTTTTGGTGGGTTTCTGGCGCTAACGGGCTGGTTTCCAGTATACTGGATTAAAAATTACCATTTTGATATGAGGGAAGCCGCCCTGTTAATGGCATTCGGTTTCTCATTGTTGGCTTCAGTAATACGTGTTTATGGCGGACATCTTAGTGATAAGTTTGGTGGGGAAAAGATGGCTATTCTGAGTTATTTTACTGTATTAGTCGGGGCGCTAATTTTGTTTTTTGCACATTCATTTGGAATTTCTCTGTTTGGGGAAGTGGTTATTGGCGCCGGAATGGGTGTAGCCAATGCAGCTGTTTTTAAATTGGTCCCTAAATATGTTCCCAAGGCAACCGGCGGAGCTGCAGGTTGGGTTGGCGGTTTGGGAGCTTTTGGGGGATTTGTTGTTCCACCCTTATTGGGTATTTTTGTAGATCATTATGGCGACGCAGGCTATGCTAAGGGATTTATTGTTTATGTGTTTCTCGCTGTGATTTCCATTATTACCTCCTTTGTCCTGTTAAAGGCTTATGCAAAAAAGAAAGTTGCTTAATTTTTAAACAGCTGATGATTGATAAAATAAATTTTAAAAACAGCACTTTATGAATAAGAAAGCGTCCTACATGCTAAAAAAAATGCGTTTTTTTAAGGCGCAGGAAAAATATTCAGACGGCTGGAGTGAACTGAATTCCCAAGGAAGGGAAGGGGAAGATTTGTACCGCAAACGCTGGCAACACGACAAAGTGGTACGAACAACCCATGGGGTAAATTGCACAGGGTCTTGTAGTTGGAAAGTATTTGTAAAGAATGGGATTATTACCTGGGAAAATCAGGCAACCGATTATCCCACCACAGGACCGGATATGCCTGAATATGAACCCCGTGGTTGTCCGCGCGGTGCATCTTTTTCGTGGTACACTTATAGCCCGTTGCGTGTAAAATATCCCTATATACGGGGTATCCTGCTCAATTTCTGGCGGGAGGCCCTGAAAGAAACGAGTGACCCCGTTAAGGCATGGCAACTTATTGCTGAAGATCCGGATAAATCACGGGCTTATAAAACAGCCAGAGGTAAAGGAGGCTTAGTGCGGGCATCCTGGGATGAAGTCAATGAAATAATTACGGCGCAACTAATTTATACCACTCAGAAATATGGCCCTGATCGGATTACCGGGTTTACACCCATTCCTGCCATGTCCATGGTGAGCTATGCTGCCGGATCCCGCTTTCTTTCTCTGATGGGCGGCTCCATGCTCAGCTTTTATGACTGGTATGCTGATCTTCCTCCTGCCTCACCGCAAATTTGGGGAGATCAGACCGACGTTCCGGAAAGTAGCGATTGGTACAATGCCGGATACCTGATTATGTGGGGTTCCAACATTCCCATGACACGTACTCCTGACGCCCACTTTATGACTGAAGTGCGCTACAAAGGTACCAAGGTCGTTTCTGTCAGTCCCGATTATGCTGAATCAGTGAAATTTGCTGACGAATGGCTGGCTGTAAACCCGGGGGCAGACGGAGCGCTGGCGCAAGCCATGACTCACGTGATCCTGAAAGAATTTTACGTCGAAAACAAAACCCAATATTTTTATGATTATGCTAAAAAATTCACAGATCTTCCTTTTCTGATTTTACTCAAGGAACAAAATAATGGGTTCACCGCAGATCGCTTTCTTCGTGCATCTGATTTAAATTTACCGGTAGAAAATGCCGATTGGAAAACGGTTGTATTGGATGAAACAACCAATAATTGGGTTGTGCCCAATGGCAGTATCGGTCACCGCTGGGAAAATAAAAAGAATTGGAATCTTGAAATGGCAGATGAAAGCGGCCATGTTTATGATCCCAAATTGACTCTGTTGGGTTGCGAAGATGAAACAGTGATGCTGAACCTCCCTTATTTTGATGATCAGAAACGTTCGGTATTAAAGCGCAGTGTTCCTGTAAAACGTATTGAAATTAACGGAAAGATACATTTTGTAACTGTAATCTTTGATGTGATGCTTGCCAATTACGGAGTCATTCGAAATCCAGACCAGGAAGGTTATCCTTCGGATTATGAAGATTTGCTTCCCTACACTCCGGCCTGGCAGCAACAATTTACAGGCATCAAACCAAAGCAGGTCATTCAAATTGCCCGTGAATTTGCACAAAATGCCGTCGAAACAAAAGGTCGTTCCATGATTATTATGGGGGCAGGAATCAATCACTGGTTTCATGCGGATGTGAATTATCGAACCATTTTGAATTTGGTATTGCTCACCGGTTCCGAAGGTGTCAATGGTGGAGGTTGGGCACATTATGTCGGACAGGAAAAAGTTCGTCCCTTTGAAGGGTGGGCTACACTGGCTTTTGCCCGCGACTGGTCATTACCACCCCGCCTGCAAAACGCTACTTCCTATTTTTATTTTGGCACTGACCAATTTCGCTATGAAGAAATTCCCATGAGCGACTTGATTTCACCTACCATTGATAAACCAAGATACGAACACCCCGCTGATTATAACGTATTATCGGTTCGTCTGGGTTGGTCGGCTTCTTATCCTCAGTTTAACAAGAATTCTTTAAAACTGGTAGGGGAAGCGCAAAAATCTGGCGCCAAAGACAATGATGAAATTATTCAGCATGTTGTCAGTGAATTAAAAAACAAAAAGATGGAGTTCGCCATTGAGGATCCGGATAACCCCACCAATTTTCCGCGAACACTTTTTGTTTGGAGAGCAAACCTGATTTCCAGTTCCGGTAAAGGACATGAATATTTCTTAAAACATTTATTAGGAACTCACCAGGGTGTCCTCGCTACTGAGTCTAAAGGATTAAGTGACACCAAAGAAGTGAAATGGACCGACGAAGCCCCGGAAGGAAAACTGGATTTACTGGTGAATCTTGAATTTCGTATGTCTGGAACTGCCTTATATTCTGATATTATCTTGCCCACAGCAACATGGTATGAAAAAACCGATATCAGCAGTACGGACATGCATTCTTTCATACATCCCTTTAATCCTGCAATTTCACCTCCCTGGGAAGCAAAATCTGACTGGGATATATTTAAAAATATTTCCAAGTGTGTTTCAGAAAGAGCCAAAACTTATATCCCTGATGTCCAAAAGGATGTTGTAGCTGTTCCCTTAATGCACGATTCGGTTGGAGAAATCGCTCAACCTTTGGGTGTCGTTAAAGATTGGAGTAAAGGTGATTGCGAACCTGTACCAGGTAAAACCATGCCCAAATTCATCATTGTGGACAGGGATTATACCCGTATTTATGAAAAGTTTGTTTCTTTAGGTCCACTGGCTGAAAAAAATCCGATTGGAGCTGATGGCATTTCATGGTCAGGGAAAGAAGAGTATGAGGTCCTGAAAAAATTAATAGGCACACATTCCTTAGGATTTAATGAGGGATTACCCAATATTGAAGATGCTGGAAATGCCGCAGATGCCATGTTAACATTGTCCAGTTCAACCAATGGCAAAGTGGCCATGAAAGCGTGGAAAGCAGAGGAAAATAAAACCGGAATGCCCGTGAAAAATTTTACTCAGGATCGGGAAGCAGAGCATTTTACTTTAAAAAATATTACCGTTCAACCCAAAGAATCAATTTCGACTCCAATTTTTACGGGCAATAATAAAAACCATCGCTATACTCCGTTTATCAACAACATAGAACTTTCGGTACCCTTCAGGACCTTAACGGGTCGCCAGCAATTTTATCTGGATCATGAACTATTGCTTGAATTTGGAGAAGGACTTCCGGTGTATAAACCTACACTTGCTACTCAACCTTTTGCCAAATTTGACCGTATTCCAGATGAATCAGGAAAAACTATCTCTTTGAATTATCTAACCCCTCATGGTAAATGGAATATTCACAGTATGTTTTACGATAATCAGCACATGCTCACTTTGTTTCGTGGTGGGCCGACCGTGTGGTTAAATCATGAAGATGCAGCTCAAATTGATGTTCGGGATAATGATTGGATAGAAGTGTACAATCGCAATGGAGTAGCCGTGGCCAGAGCCGTGGTGAGTCACCGGATGCCAAGGGGTACAACCTATATGTATCATGCACAGGATCGGACCCTTTATACGCCGAATTCTGAGATTACAAACCTGAGCGGAGGGACGCATAATAGTCCTACCAAAGTACACATGAAACCTACCCATTTAGTCGGTGGATATGCTCAACTAAGCTACGGGTTTAATTATTATGGCCCCACCGGCAATCAAAGGGATTTAAAAGTATTTATCAGAAAACTAAAAAAAGTGAACTGGCATGAAGATTAAAGCACAAGTAGCCATGGTCATGAACCTAGACAAATGCATTGGTTGCCACACTTGTAGTGTGACCTGTAAAAATACCTGGACCAATCGGCCTGGCGCTGAATACATGTGGTTCAACAACGTGGAAACCAAACCTGGAATAGGATATCCCAAAGAATGGGAAAATCAGGAAAAATACAAAGGTGGCTGGGAGCTCAAAAACCAAAAGCTTCAGTTGAAATCAGGCAACCGGTTTTGGAAATATCTGAATATTTTTCATAATCCAGACTTGCCGGTTTTGGACGAATATTATGAACCCTGGACTTATGATTATGAAAAGCTGACCAATAGTCCCGCCGGAAAGCACCAGCCTGTTGCGCGCCCAAAGTCACAGATTACAGGCGAGAATATGGACATAACGTGGGGACCAAACTGGGAAGACGATCTGGCTGGTTCCAAAGAGAACAGTCATTTAGACCACAATTTACAGAAACTGGAGGAAGAAATCAAAATGGAATTTGAAGAAGTATTTATGATTTACCTCCCCCGGATTTGTGAACATTGCCTGAACCCCGCCTGCGTAGCCGCATGCCCCTCCGGTGCCATGTATAAACGTGATGAAGACGGCATTGTTTTGGTTGACCAGGAGGCTTGTCGTTCCTGGCGCTTTTGCATTTCTTCCTGTCCTTACAAAAAGGTTTATTTTAACTGGGAAACTCACAAGGCAGAGAAATGTACTTTATGCTTTCCCCGGATTGAGGCTGGATTACCTACGGTTTGCTCAGAAACTTGCGTGGGGCGTATTCGTTACATAGGAATTCTGCTCTACGATGCAGATCGTGTGAAAGAGGTCGCTTCAACTCTGGATGAAAAAGAACTTTACCGGGCCCAACTTGATTTGTTTCTTAACCCTCACGACCCGGAAATCATTAAACAGGCTCAAATAGATGGGATTGCAGACGATTGGATTGAAGCGGCGCAAAAGTCACCAATTTATAAACTAGCCATTGAACAGGGAATTGCTTTACCGCTCCATCCTGAATATCGTACACTGCCCATGGTTTGGTATGTGCCACCACTCAGTCCGGTTTTAAAAATATTTGAAGGAAAAGACGCAGCGACAAATAGTAATGAAATGTTCCCTGCCATAGAGCAAATGCGAATTCCCATCCAGTATCTTGCTAACTTACTGACAGGCGGAAATGAGGACATTGTTCGTCTTGTTTTAAAAAAAATGGTGCTGATGCGTCAGTACATGCGGGCAAAAGACATAGGTAAAGAATTTGACGCCAGTCTGTTGGAAAAGATTGGAATCAGCGCACAAACCATCGAAGAAATGTACCGTTTGTTGGCCATTGCCAAATATAATGACCGTTTTGTTATCCCGACTTCTCATAAAGAGAAATATGAAGACTTATACAAAGAACAAGGGATGGCCGGGTTTGAATTTAGCAAAGCCTGTAATACTTGTCTTCATTAAAATAAATCACATTAAATGCTATCGGGAAAATGGAAACAGAACAACTTTTAAAATTAATCTCGTTGCTATTGCTATATCCTGATGAAGAAATCCAATCGTTTGACTGGCTTTCCGGGATATCTGGTATTGACGAACCTGAATTAACGGATTGTTTGAACAGGTTTGGAAAGTATTTTTACCAAACACCTTTGGTCCAGCTTCAGGAGAATTATGTACATACTTTTGACTTTAACGATAAGAATAATCTTTACCTGACCTATTCAAAACTAGGCGATGAGAAAGAACGCGGAAAGGTTTTGGCTGAACTCAAATATATCTACGAATTCGCAGGATTTGAACTCAGTTCTGCGGAATTGCCCGATTACCTTCCTCTTTTGTTGGAATTTGTCTCACACGCCGGTCAGAAGGTTAGAACCGATCTACTCCACCGCTTTCGCGGAGCCATCGAATATACACAGCAAATGCTGGTTGAAAATGAAAGCCCTTATGCTGATTTACTGAAAGGACTTTTAATCATTATTGATCTTTTCATTTTAATAGAAGTTTCATTATGAATTATTGGAATCAATTTCTTTGGGTGATATTTCCCTACCTGATGATCACCGTTTCTGTTGTTGGGCACATCTATCGCTATAGTACAGATCAAATGAGTTGGTCAGCCCGGTCTTCCGAATTTCTGGAAAAGAAAAATTTGCGGTGGGGAAGCATGCTTTTCCATTATGGGATCATAATTGTTTTCCTAGGTCATATTAGTGGTCTAATGCTTCCTGAAACATTTGTAAGTAAAATGGGAATCAATAACGAAATATACCATAAAATGGCAGTTTATTTTGGAAGCGTAGGAGGTGCCATTACGGTAATTGGCTTATTTCTGTTGCTTATACGGCGTTATGGTAACAAACGGGTTTCCCATAACAGTAGCTTTGCTGATAAGTTTATCGTTGTTCTTTTGTTGTTGGTAGTTTGCTTTGGCATTTATAATACCTTGTTTTATAATTTGTCTTTTGGGGACTTTAACTATCGCACATCAATATCGCCATGGTTCCGCCGTTTGTTTTTGTTTGCTCCCGACCCTAAACTAATGGCTGATGTTCCCATAACCTTTCAAATACATGTTATTCTAGCCTTTTTGACTTTTGGTCTATGGCCATTTACACGCCTTATCCATATTTGGAGTCTTCCGGTTGCATTCATTAAAAGAAGTCATATTATTTACAGACGGCAGTGTGGAGAAGTAAAATAAACTGTTGGATATGTTCCCTGGTCATGTGGAAATCGAAAATTTTATCCGGGTAGATGGATAGGGAAAGAGTCTGTAATATAAAATAGCAACGAAATAAATCTACATTACTTAAAGCATTAAATATCATTATAATAGCATATTAAAATGAAAAAATTTATTAATTTATTTGTAATGGCATTTGCCGTTTTTTTCTTTGCATCTGAAACAAGTTATGCGCAATCTGTTCTTCTTTCGGGTGAAGTACGTCCGAGGTATGAATTCCGGCATGGTTACAAAACCATCATTCCCGATAGTACTAAAGCTGCTAATTTTATCTCACAACGCACAAGGTTCAATGTTTTTTATGCCAGTAAATATTTTAAACTCGGCGTTGTAATTCAAGATATTAGTGTCTGGGGAGACGTTCCCCAGTTAAACAATTCAGACGTGAATGGTTTTTCCCTCCATCAAGCTTGGGGCGAAGTAATTTTCAGCAAAAAGCTATCGGTTAAGTTGGGGCGGCAAGAAATTTCGTATGATGACCAAAGAATATTTGGTAGTGTAGGCTGGACACAACAGGCCCGCAGCCACGATGCTGCAATAATTAAATACCGCCCTTCAAAATCTGAAAAAATTGATGTTGGATTTGCTTATAATGCCAACGGAGAGTCTCTTTTTAAAACCGACTATATGGTAAATAATTATCAAACTTTCCAATACATTTGGTATCACGGACAATTTCATAAAACTGGAATCAGCTTTTTAATGTTGAACAACGGAATGCCTTTTAAGAAAGGCACCAATTCCCAAAAAGTAGTGTATAGCCAAACGATCGGAAGTAGGGTAACCTTTAAAAAGGATGCGCTAAATTTTAATGTGGATTTCTATTATCAGGGAGGCAAAAATAAATTTGACCATGCTTTATCAGCATCGTATTTCTCAGCAAACGTATCATACACATTGCCTAAAAATTTCACCCTTGGAATAGGCGGCGAATACCTTTCCGGAACGTCTTCCAAAGACCAGTCCCTGGAAAATACAGATCATTCATTCAAACCATTCTATGGCACAAACCATAAATTTGACGGTTGGATGGACTATTTTTATGTTGGAAGCTATATGTACAATAATGGACTGATTGACATTAATTTACCTCTGATACAAAAAATTCAAAAGCTCACATTAAAATTAATCCCTCATTATTATATTGCCGCTGCAAAAGTTTCCGTAAAGCAAATGGATGGTACATGGAAAGGTTATAACAATGCTTTAGGTGCAGAAATAGATTTCGCAGCCAGTTTCAATTTATCAAAGGGTATGATTATCAGTGGTGGATACTCGCAAATGATAGCTAACGAAACAATGGAAGCACTGAAAGGAGGCAATTATCAAAATGCTAACAATTGGGCATGGCTGATGTTTACCTTTAAACCAGTCTTTTTCAATAAAAAATAAGCCGTTCCTAAAAGTTCGTTCGCCACTTCGCAATGGCTATTTTACTCTCTTTCATTTTACCTTCAAAGTAGGTGTTAGTCAGATCGTA
>CAZPPK010000109.1:0-9949 GCA_964588415.1 uncultured Lentimicrobiaceae bacterium | reverse complement strand
GCCTGTTATTATTAGCTTTTTCTGTAATTTTATTACGCAGACTTTAAACAACTTCATTGTTAATAAATAAGACACATCGCAAAAGTGATGCTTGGTTTTTTCTTAATTATTTCCAAACCTGTTCGTATCGTTTACGTTCTCCCGTGCTTTATTTCTTGAATTTTAGCAATATCTTTGTTGGTAGCATAGTTGTATTCTTTTTGTTTTGATGATCTAAAAATACAGTAAAATCAAGCATTATGCGAAATTTGTATGCTACTTTTTTTACTTTTCATCACTTAGAAATAATAGTGTTCTCTGGGTGCAAAATTTGAGTAATCACACTTCCTGGGAAAACTTTTGTGACGGGTTCTTAAAAGAAAGGTCAAGAGGTCGGATGGCGGCTCTCTAACCCTTCAACCCTCTGATCTTCTAACTATCCAAAAACCGTATAACTCTTTCCCAAAATTGTGTAATGCCCGCCCGGGTAGTGTATTCTATTTTTGTTTCCGTAATTGGTTTAAAAACTCGTTTCGCTTCAAAACAGTCTTTTTGTTCTTTAGGATACTGTTGAAAGGGGCACGACAAAAAGTTTTTCAATGAAAAAAAACAAACTCTTGGGGCTGATACTTATACTCGCGATAAGCGTGCCAGTGTGGGCCCAAAATCAGGATAATTCTTTGCGTGGTTTGATTGAACAAGCCGAAAAAGTGAATCCGAACATTTCCATGTTGCAGGCTAAATTGGAGGCTGCGAGGGAGAATGTTCAGGTGGGAACACATCTTCCCGACCCAGTAGCGAATCTGGGATTAATGAATGTTCCTACCAATACTTTTTCGCTGAATCAGGAAGCTATGACAGGAAAGGTGCTTGGGTTGACGCAGCCGCTTCCGTTTCCGGGAAGCCTGAAAGCAAAAGCTGCCGTAAAATCGATGGACACACTAATCATCCGGCAGCAAATTGCAGATTTGACCAATCATATTCGTGAACAGGTTTCGCAACTCTATTTCAGCCTTCAGGAAAAAAGGAAAGACGTCCGGTTGACAAGGGAAAGCCTGGATTTACTAAAGCAGATTTCACTGGTCGCCAAACGGAAATTTGAAGTGGGAACTGCAAGTTTGCAGAATGTAATTGAAGTGGAAGTTCAGAAAACCCGGTTGCAGGATAAGATTGAAGCTTTAAACGGTGAAGAAATGGCGCTTCAGGCTCAATTAAATGGCTTTTTGTTGCGCGATGATTCCATTTACATCCCGACCACAAAAATTCTTCCCATCACCGCACAGGATTTAAAAACAGAAGCGCTTTTAAAAATGGCAGAGCAAAACCGCCCGGTTCTCAAAGAAATTAAACTCAATGAAACCAAAGCCGGACTCATGGAAAAAGAAGCCAGATACGCTTTTTATCCCAATTTTAAAGTGGGCGTTCAGTATTCGCAGCGCAGCTTCAACAGCGCCACAGGGATGAATTATCCAGATTTGCTGGGACTGGTTGTAGGGGTGACAATTCCCATAAACTATGGCGGAAAAAATACGGCAAAAGTCAATCGTGCCCGGTATCAACAGGATTTTTATAAGCAACAATATCAGTTTTCGCTGCAGGTACTTAGGCAGAATTTCGGCTCTATCCGTGCACAAATGCTGGCTCTGGATAATCGGGAAAATCTTCTTTCCAAAACATTGCTCCCTCAGGCTATTCAGTCGTACCAGGCTGCCCTGGCCGATTATCAGGTCAACAAAATTGACTTTGTCAATGTGATGAAAGCAGAAGATCAGATTTTGAAAATAAATGCCGAACTGGCTAATATCAGGACTTCCTATAGCAAAAATCAGGTAAAACTTGAATTTTTGTCAGGAACGCCGGCCAAATGAATTAATGAATTATAAAACAAAAACAAATGAATAAGAAAATCTTCATCTATATCCTATTTATAATTTTGGGTGCTGCACTGGGTGCTGCAGGGTATTATTTGTTGTCAAGGAACAAAATGGTTTCTTCGACAGAAGGACAACAGGGTTCAAAAAAAGGACAGGCTGCCACAAAAAGAAAAATTCTTTTCTGGCGAGCACCCATGAACCCGAAAGAGATCTACAATCATTCCGGCAAGTCCAATATGGGAATGGATCTGGTTCCGGTTTATGCGGATGCCTCAGGCGAAAATGGTGTGGTTTCTATCAACCCTGTAGTAGAGCAGGATATGAATGTGAAAACTACTGTAATTAAGGCCGGCCACATGCATGCAGATGTTCTTACCAATGGAATCGTTCAGCCCGACGAACAAAAGGAATATACTGTAACTACAAAAGCCGGCGGCTGGATCGACAAACTCTATGTGAATTACACCGGCCAGAAAGTCAGAAAAGGCGATAAGCTGCTCAGGATTTATTCGCCTGAACTGGTTGCTGCAGAGCAGGAGTATCTTACGGCGCTGGCTTATGATAAAGCCATGATCGGGAGCAATGCCCCGTCGGATCTGCTGAAAAATGCAACCCGGAAATTGGAGCTACTCGATATTTCAAAGAAAGACATCCAACAACTCAAAGAAACACAAAAGATTAGAAAATATATCACACTGACCGCGCCTTTCGACGGAACGGTTTTGTTTAAAGGAATTGACGAAGGGGCCAAAATAAAACGGGGAACTCCTTTGATGAAGATCGCCAATTTAAATTCATTGTGGGTAATTGCTGATGTGTATGAATATGAATTGGACAGGATTGCTTTGGGACAGCCGGTTACCATTACCATGGATTATCTTCCGGGCATGACCTTTAAAGGAAAGATATCTTTTATTTACCCGACGCTGGACACCAAAACCCGGACCATCAAAGTCAGGATTGACTTAGCCAACAATAATCAGAAATTAAAACCCGGAATGTTTGCCAACGTTGATATTCAGGGGAAAGACCTGGGATATTATCCTTTGGTTCCTAATCAGGCCATACTCAGAAGTGGGCGTAAAAATACTGTGATTGTTGCGCTCGGCGGCGGTAAATTCAAACCGGCACAGGTGGAACTTGGAAATTATGCCAATGGCTATTATCAGGTTCTGAGCGGATTGTCTGCCAACACAACCATTGTTACCTCAGCAGAATTTATGATCGATTCCGAATCGAACCTGAATGCCGCTTTAAGTATGTTTACCAATGCCAAAAGCGACAGCACATCCACCAGGAAAAGTACGGATATGAAAGGGATGAAAGTGGATAAAAAATCCGGAAAAGCTGAAACTTCAACCAAAATGAAAAAATCTTCCATTATCCGTAAAGGAGTGATTGATGTAAAAGCCATCGATAAAAACAAGGATGGGAAACTGTATGAAGACATTATGGACTGGAATGTAATTTCTGATAAGCCGGGAACCTGCCCGATTTGCGGAATGAAATTGCATGAAATGACCATTCAGCAGGTAAAAAACAATCTGAAAGTACATGGTTTTAAATACAAATAATAATGATTCTGTAAAAATTAAAAACACGTCATCGTAAGGTACGAAGTGATCACATATCGTTGATATTTTGTATGCTGAGGTTGTTTCGCTACTTTACTAATGACAACCATTATATTAAGCAGTTCTTTTACAAGCGGTGAATTCTGTAAAAACTTGCGTCATTGCGCGGAGCTTTGTAAAGGCAGTGGGTTCCGAAAGCTTTCGGGATTCCTCGCGATAGGGACGGTATCATTTTATTATGCGGAACAAATTTCTTTGACCTTACGGCTCGCCATGAAGAAAAAACCACGAGTTAAAATGGAAACAAATAATGTTTTTGTCGGTAAAAATTCAGAAAGAATTGTTGAGTAAGGATGCTTGAAAAATTAAGAAAATAAATGTTATGACTCCAATTGAAACAAAAAAAGATGGACTGATTGCTAAGATCATTGAATGGTCGATCAATAATAAAATACTGGTCATTATTTTTACCGTGGCACTGATGGCGGCAGGAATCTGGGCTATCAAAAATACGGCGGTGGATGCCATCCCCGATCTGAGCGATATTCAGGTTATTGTCTTTACCAAATATCCCGGACAGGGGCCGCAAATTGTGGAAGATCAGGTTACCTATCCCATGACGACCAAAATGCTTTCCGTCCCGGGAGCCGTTGATGTAAGGGGCTATTCCTTCTTCGGCTTTTCGATGGTGTACATCATCTTTAAGGACGGAACCGATTTATACTGGGCCAGAAGCCGGGTACTGGAATATTTGAGTTCCATGCAGAGCTCGCTGCCTAAAGGCGTTACGCCGGAACTAGGTCCGGATGCAACCGGGCTGGGTTGGGTTTATGAGTATGTCCTGAAATCAAAAACACAAAACCTGCAACAACTTCGTTCTATCCAGGACTGGTTCCTGAAATATGAACTCATGACTGTTCCGGGCGTTTCTGAAGTGGCCAGTATCGGCGGCTTTGTCAAACAATATCAGGTGGAAGTGGATCCGATCAAGCTGGCTTCTTATGGCATTTCTTTGGAACACATAAAAAAAGCCATAAAAAACAGCAACAATGATGTGGGCGGACGGCTCATGGAAATGGGCGAGATGGAATTCATGGTTCGTGGCCTTGGTTATATAAAGAATAAAAAGGACCTTGAAATGATAGCGATTGGTTTTAACAAAGCTACCGGCACACCGATTTACCTAAAAGATGTAGCCAACGTTGTCATCGGGCCCGAACTCCGGCGTGGTTTGGCCGACTGGGATGGAAAAGGTGAAGTAGTAGGAGGCATCGTTATTCAGAGGTATGGTGCAAATAGCCTAAAGGTTATTAATGGGGTAAAGAAAAAACTGGCCGAACTCAAAAAATCATTACCTCCCGGTGTCCAGATCATTACGGCTTACGATCGTTCAGGATTAATAAACAGCGCGATCAGCAACTTAAGTGATAAATTATTGGAAGAAATTATTGTGGTTTCCGTCATAATATTTATTTTCCTGCTTCATTTCCGGAGTTCACTTGTCGCTGTATTTACACTGCCAACAGCCGTATTAGGGGCTCTTTTGATTATGCACATTCAAGGGCTCAATGCCAACATTATGTCGTTGGGCGGTATTGCCCTTGCCGTTGGTGCCATGGTCGATGCGTCAGTCATTATGGTGGAAAATGCCCAGTCGCACGTGCAGCATAATCAATTACTTCCACCTGAAAGACAAAAACCCCACTGGGCCGTTATTTTAGAAGCCTCCAAAGAGGTGGGGCCTTCTATCTTTTTCTCCCTTCTTGTCATTGTGGTTTCTTTTTTACCGGTATTTGCATTAGGCCAGCAGTCAGGCAGGATGTTTAAACCATTGGCATTTACCAAATCCTACTCCATGGCAGTTGGCGCTGTTCTTGCTATTACCATTGTTCCGGTACTCATGGGATATTTTATCCGTGGAAAAATGAAAAAGGAAGAAGATAATCCCATAACCAGATTTCTCATGAAGGCTTATCATCCTGTCGTTGATTTTGTGATGAAAAAAAGATGGTGGGTGCTGGCGATTTCTGCACTTATTGTTGCGGCCACATGGTTCCCTTATCAAAAGCTGGGTTCCGAGTTCATGCCGCCACTTTACGAAGGCGACCTGGTTTACATGCCAACAACTTTGCCCGGAATTTCTATTACAAAAGCACGGCAGCTTTTGCAGCAAACCGATAAGATCATTATGACATTTCCGGAAGTGAAATCGGTAATGGGAAAAGTGGGAAGGGCTCAAACTGCAACGGATCCGGCGCCGCTTTCTATGATCGAGGCCACCATTCAACTGAAACCCCAGAACAAATGGCCGAAAGGGATGACTCCTAAAAAGCTGGTGGATAAGATGAATGCCGCCATTCATATCCCGGGGCTCACCAATGCATGGACCATGCCCATCAAAAACCGGATTGACATGCTCTCAACAGGTATCAAAACGCCGGTGGGAATTAAAATTATGGGTCCTGATCTGCATGTGCTCCAAAACCTTGGACAAAAAATTGAGAAAGTTCTCAGAAAAGTCCCCGGAACACGCTCGGTCTATGCAGAGCGTGCCGAAGGTGGTAATTATGTCGATTTTGATATCGATCGTGATGCCATTGCCCGCTACGGTCTTACTGTAGGTAATGTGGAAGACGTTTTCATGTCGGCAATAGGCGGGATGAATATTACAAAAACGGTGGAAGGATTGGAGAGATATCCGGTGAACCTTCGTTATCAACGTGATTACAGGAATAATATTGAAGCATTGAAACGTGTTTTGGTTCCTTTGCCGCAAGGTGGAAAAATTCCACTGGGCCAACTCGGAAACGTTGTTGTAAAAAAAGGCCCGCCTGTTATTAAATCGGAAGATGCCCGGCCTGAAGCACTGGTTTATGTCGACCTGAATACCACGGATATTGGCTCCTATGTGGCTGTTGCTCAAAAAGTGGTGAACAAGGAAATTCATCTGCCGCAGGGGTATTCGATTGTGTGGAGTGGCCAGTATGAATATATGCAGGAGGCTGCCAAGACCCTGGCCCTTGTAATTCCGCTTACGCTGTTGCTGGTGGTTCTGCTGCTTTACTTCAATACCAAGTCTTTTGTAAAAACCGGAATTATTTTGTTGGCCTTGCCTTTCTCCCTGGTCGGAGCCATCTGGTATCTTTACTTCGCCGGATTCCACATGAGCGTAGCCGTTTGGGTCGGAATTATTGCCTTGTTGGGAGTAAGTGCTGAAATGGGTGTGGTGATGCTCCTCTACCTGGAAGTTGCCTATGAGAATATGAAAGGACAAGGATTGTTGACTTCTTTGGAAAAACTGAAAGAGGCGATCTTCCAGGGTGCCGTCAGAAGAATACGGCCTGTTGTTATGACCGTTACCGTCCTTTTGATTGGGTTACTTCCTATTTTGATTGGACATGGCGTTGGCTCTGATGTGATGAAACGGATTGTAGCCCCGATGTTTGGTGGGATCATCACGGCAATGCTCATTCAATTAGCATTCTATCCTGCAATCTTTTACATCGTGAAGAAGCGGGAAATGAAAAAACAACACATGATAACTGATGTTAAAAAGGAGGACTAAAATGAAAGAAATTAAAGCTTACATCCGTAAAGAAAAAGCGGAAATTGTGATACAAAAGTTGGAGGAAGCGGGTATCACAGGAATGACAATCCTGGATGCGGCTGCCCTGGCGCAATGGGCTGATGAAGAGTCTTTTAGTTACTCAATCGAGTATGTGCAGAAATACTCTTCGGTAGTCAAAATCGAACTCATCTGCAAAAAAGTAAAAGCGGACGAATTGGTATCTATCATTAAAACGTATGGCCATACTGGAAGAAGCGGGGATGGCTGGATCTTTGTCTCGAACATCGAAAAAGCAATCCGTATCAGAAATGGAGAAGAGGGAATTGTAAATTAAATATGTTCCCGTAGTTTTTTGATCTCCTTCCTTGCACTTCACAGATTTGCAAGTGAAGGGGGTCTTTTTGTTTCCGACGGATAAATGAATGATTTTGACCGCAATCAAGGAGATTTTATCACTGGTGTAAAGACTTTTCATTGATTACAATTGATTATTTTTGCACCGTGAGTACAGATATCGACATAAAGATTCCTGCCGGCTTGTGGGATGCGGAAAAGTTTCCCCTGGTTATTGCGGGTCCATGCAGTGCGGAAAGCGAAGGTCAAATGTTAAGAACGGCGCAACAGCTGTTGCAAATCCATGAAGTTAAGGTTTTTCGTGCCGGGATCTGGAAACCGCGAACCCGTCCGGGAGAATTCGAAGGCTTTGGCGAGACGGCCTTGCCCTGGCTCGAAAAAGTAAAAAAAGAAACAGGACTGAAAACGGCGGTTGAGGTGGCAAAACCTGTTCACGTGGAACAGGCACTGAAATATGATGTTGATGTTTTGTGGCTTGGCGCCAGAACGGTCGTAAGCCCGTTTGTAGTCCAGGAAATTGCGGAAGCTTTAAAAGGAACTTCCGTTACGGTAATGGTGAAAAATCCGATCATCCCCGATCTGAAACTGTGGCTGGGGGCTATCGAACGCATCCATTCTGTGGGGATTCAACAAATTTTAGCCATCCACCGGGGGTTTCATTATTTTGAGAAATCGGAGTACCGCAATGCCCCCATGTGGGAAATTGCCATCGAACTGAAAAGGTTGCTTCCGCAGATGCCCATTATTACGGACCCAAGCCACATTGCCGGGAAACGGGAATTGCTGCAGGAAATCGCCCAAAAATCTTTCGATTTGGAAATGGACGGTTTGATGATTGAAACCCATGAAAACCCTTCACAGGCCTTAAGCGATGCGCAACAGCAACTCACGCCGGAAGCATTGAAACAACTTTTAAGTCAGCTGATTCTTCGTAAAAGATCGGGAACACTTGAGTTTGAACTTCAACTGGAATCGCTTCGTACCGAAATTGACAAATTGGATGGCGAACTGCTTCAGATTTTAGCCAAACGCATGGAAATTACAGATGAAATTGGCGAATATAAACGCGATAATAACATCACCATCCTGCAAATGAAACGGTGGGCAGGGATCATTCGCGACCGCTTGTCTATTGGTATTCATATGGGTTTGAATGAAGATTTCCTTTCCGACCTGCTGAAATTGATCCATAAAGAATCTATTTACAGACAAACGGATATTCTGAACCAGCAGAAGGAAAAACCGGAATAGTTTGGGAGAAAAAGGCTATTTGTATACTAAACCTTCTTAATCTTGCAAGAACCTTCCTACTAGTGCGGGTTTTCCTTTAAACTGAACACATTTTTCGTATGCGTCCAGTTTCTTTCTTTTTCTGGCCATATAATTTAATTACATCCAAAAAATGAACATATATATTGCAATATGTTCAGAAAATACACAAAAAGTGGACAAACAAAGATTTCAATTTGATAGGAATTTGCCATACAACCAACTGCCCTTATTGCCACCACCGGAAGAAATAATTGACCATGAGGTTTTGACGAAGTGGGGATATGCAAGCAGGGCACTGGCTAAACTTAGTGCAAATATCCTGCATCTCCCAAATCCCGACATGCTGATTAATACCATCAGCCTTCAGGAGGCCAAAAGTTCTTCGGAAATAGAAAATATTTTCACAACACATAAGGAGCTTTATAAAGCCATTTCAGATACGGTGAAAGAAGATGCAGCAACCCCGCCACCAAAGAAGTTTTGCGTTACAGAGAGGCCCTGTGGACAGATTTTGCTAATATCCTGGGAAAAGGGGAAACGGATATTGATTTAGCAATTCTTGTTTATCGGCAAATCAAAAAAACTAACCAGGGTATCAGGTCCCCCCATTCCTTAGTTACCATAAAAAGGGAACAAAGTGAACTGCGCCCTGGCGAGGTTGTTTATACTCCTCCCAGAGGTAAAGGTATTGTTGAATTGAAGATGGAAAATTTGTTTGAGTTTCTTAATGACAACAAAAAGTATCCCTTGGATCCGCTGCTTAAAATGGTTATTGCCCATTATCAGTTTGAGGCAATACATCCATTTACTGACGGGAATGGAAGAACAGGAAGTGTGTTGAACCTTCTTTATCTCATAAACCAGGGCCTGCTGAGCCATCCTGTACTTTACCTGAGCAAATATATTATTCAAAATAAAAATGATTATTACTACAATCTTTCTGCTGTAACCCAGAGGAATTTGTGGAAGAACTGGATATTATTTATGCTGGATGCCGTAGAAAAAACATCTTTGAATACCGACAGGCTCATCCATGAGATCATTATGCAAATGAACACCACTTACGATTATGTCAGTTCCCCCTATCCATGGTACACTAAAGAACTAAATGAAGTCATTTTTTCACAGCCTTATATAAAACAGGCCGTTATTGGTAAGACTCTTGGAAAGAAAAGCCGGAACGACAATTACCCGGTATATGTCATTGCTAAAAGAGCTTCAGATACTCAGTCCGGTGCAGGAGGGTAAAGAAGTCTTTTTTGTTAATAACGATTTATTGAGGTCAGTAGATAAATACATATCTTTACAGTCAATAAATACAGACAATT
>CAZPPK010000108.1:0-10067 GCA_964588415.1 uncultured Lentimicrobiaceae bacterium | reverse complement strand
TAATAGGCAGCGTTCAGCATGTGCACTATCTTTTTCCATGTTTCCGGCAACGGCCGGATCTCTGATCTGTGATTTGCCGGCGTGAAGGTTTTTCCGGTGCCCATTGTTTTTCAATTTCATGAACATCGAATTTTTTTCTCCTTTCAGGTTGAACGCGGCTTTGCAGGATGAAAACCTGAAAGGTGGAAATGGCGAAGATATAATGGAATGAAAGGGTAATATGGTGAAGGGGTTATTGGGTGAAATTTCCTTTTTCACCCAATAACCTTCTCTCAAATTAAAACCAGGTGAATTAAAATCGCAAACGTAAAGCAGGACTTATTCTGAGCATTATGTACCGGTTAACCAATACACAGATTTGACCCTGTTAAAAGATATTTTAGAAGAAGATGCTCTTATTTTGAAAATTTTCGCTGGAACAAAAACCACCAGAAAACGCCAATGGTAATGGCGGAGTCCGAAAGGTTAAAAATAGGGCGGAAAAAAACCAGCCTGCCGTCAGGTCCGAAAAGGAAGTTTGGAATCCATGATGGAGCAGCTGCTTTGGTTATGTCAATGATGGGAAAATAAAGCATGTCCACGACTTTTCCGTGCAGGAATGGGGCATAACCGTGACCCGGCGCTACAAGATGCGCAATCTGATAATAGGTACTTGAAGAAAAGATCATTCCATAAAAAGCACTGTCTATAATGTTGCCCATGGCACCCGCAAAGATCAACGAAACGCAAATGATCAGGCCGTTATTTCTTTTGTGTTTTATTATGTAAACCAGAAAAATGCCGATGGCAATGACCGCAAATATCCGGAAAAGACTCAGAAAAAGTTTACCCCAATCGCCGGCAAACTGCAGTCCAAATGCCATTCCGTTGTTCTCAATGTAATACAGATAAAAAAAGTGTTTAATTACCGGAATTTGCTGGCCTACCGTCATGGTAAGTTTAATATAAAACTTTAAAGCCTGATCAGCAAGCAGTACCAGGAATATGATCCAGAAGGATTTCTTCAAAACCCAAGAAATTTGAAATATTAAATCTACTTAAATGAAAAATCAGCTTCTTTGCTTGTTTTTGGCTTCAATGCTTAAAGTAGCGTGTGGAACGGCACGCAGTCTTTCTTTAGAAATCAGTTTTCCGGTTTCACGGCAAATACCATAAGTACCGTTTTCTATGCGTAACAAAGCGGCCTCCAGATTATTTATAAACCTGCGCTGACGATCGGCAAGGCGGCTGTTTTCTTCTTTTGATAATACTTGCTGTCCTTCTTCGAGTACTTTAAATGTGGGTGAAGTATCATTTGTATCGGCATCGCTATGGTTGCTATATGCTTCTACAAGTAGAGCAAGGTCGGCATTTGCCTTTTCCAGTTTTTCGACAATAATCTGACGAAACTCTTCCAGTTCTTCTTCAGAATATCTGGTCTTCTCTTCAGTTGAATGTTCTTCCATGACCTCTGTTTTTAATGTTTTAATTCCTTTAATTAACCCATCGTAAGATACTAAATTATCCGGTCTGGATGGATTATTTTAGTTTTTATTCTGTTTTTTTAAGTTCGATTTTAGCATCAATACCATCTATGATCTCAACTGTATCAAACTCATTTTGTTCAAGGGTTTCCACAATCTCTATTTCAGCCAAAGTCTCCGAGCAAATATAATCTTTATATCCAATAAACGCATCCACAGTCTGCTCATTTTTCGCGATCCTAAGGCGTATTCTGTCAGTCACTTCCAGACCCTTGTCTTTTCTTAAGTTTTGAATGCGATTCACCAGTTCACGGGCAATTCCTTCTTTTTGCAATGTGTCTGTGATGGTGATATCGAGCGCAACGGTCAGGTTGTCCACAGTGGCTACACTCAATCCAGGAATATCGCTGGTGCTGATTTCCACATCTTCAAGCGTTATTTCCACAGGTTGTCCTGCACATTCCAAAGTGTATTTCCCGTCTGATTCCAGTTGTCTGATGTCTTCCTGTTTTAAATTGCCGATGGCAGCAGCAAGCTGTTTCATCAATTTCCCGTATTTCGGCCCCAGGGTCTTAAAATTTGGTTTTATTTGTTTTACCAGCATGTTTGTATCATCGGTAAGGTATTCGATGTGTTTGATATTGGTCTCTGTGCAAATTAATTCGCTCATAGCTTCCACCTGGTTTTGAAAATGTTTACTCAAAACCGGGATCATCACCTTTTGCAACGGTTGGCGTACCCTGATGTTGGATTTCTTTCTTAGAGAAAGGATCATGGATGAGATCTTTTGTGCCAGCTCCATTTTTTCTTCCAGGTTTTTGTCGATCAGTTTTTCATCAGCCTGTGGGAAAGACGTCATGTGCACCGAAGGCTCACTATTTCTGCCGCTGACTTCGTTCAGGTCAATGAACAATTTTTCTGCAAAGAAAGGCGCTACGGGTGCCGATAGCTGAGCCACCACTTCAAGACAACGGTAAAGTGTCTGGTAAGCCTGGATTTTATCATCAGAATAGGTTCCTTTCCAAAATCTTCTTCTTGATAATCTTACATACCAGTTGCTTAGATGTTCATCCACGAAATACTGAATGGCCCTGACTGCACGGGTTGGCTCGTATTGCAAATAGGCTTCGTCAACGAAAAGGATGAGTGAATTTAATTCAGAAAGAATCCAACGGTCCAACTCCGAACGCTGTCCAACGGGCACTTCTGGTTCGCTGTAAGTAAAACCATCGATATTGGAATACAAAGCAAAGAAAGCATACGTATTGTAAAGTGTCCCGAAGAATTTTCTTCTTACTTCATCCACACCGGAAAGGTCGAAACGCAGGTTGTCCCATGGCTGGGAATTGGAGATCATATACCAGCGGGTAGCGTCGGGACCGTATTTTTTAATTGTGCTGAAGGGATCAACGGCATTGCCCAATCGTTTTGACATCTTGTTGCCGTTTTTATCCAGTACCAGTCCGTTGGATACTACGTTTTTAAAAGCGACTGAATCAAACAGCATGCTGGCAATGGCATGTAGCGTGAAAAACCAGCCACGGGTCTGATCCACACCTTCGGCAATAAAATCTGCAGGGAAGTTCTGTTCGAAAATTTCCTTGTTCTCAAAAGGATAGTGCAACTGGGCATAAGGCATGGAACCCGAATCGAACCATACATCAATGAGTGAAGGTTCACGGTACATTCTCTGCCCATTCTCCGAAACCAGCACAATTTCATCTACATAAGGCCTGTGGAAATCAAAAGTGCGGTAGTTTTCGTCACTCATATCCGAAGGATCGAAATCTTTCATCGGATCTTCTTTCATGATACCGGCGGTCACAGCTTTTTCCACTTCAGCTTTCAGCTCAGCAGCGGAACCCAGGCATTTCAGTTCGCCCCGGTCTTCGGTAACCCAAATAGGAAGCGGGACACCCCAAAATCGTGAACGTGAAAGGTTCCAGTCCACAAGGTTTTCCAGCCAATTACCAAAACGTCCTTCGCCGGTAGCTTTTGGTTTCCAATTGATGGTTTTGTTCAATTCGATCATCCGGTCTTTCATGGATGTGGTTTTGACAAACCACGAATCTAAAGGATAATACAGCACCGGTTTATCAGTACGCCAGCAATGTGGATAACTGTGGACGTGCTTTTCAATACGGAATGCTTTGTTTTGTTTTTTCAGGGAGACTGAAAGATCAATATCAAGACTCGCATCCTGATCGCTCAGACTTTCGTCATAGTCGTTTTTAACATACCGGCCGGCAAATTCAGAATAAAGCGCCACATCAATATTTTGATTGACAAACCTGTCATCCAGTTCATCAATATTAAAAAAGCGTCCTTTCAAATCGACCATAGGGCGTTTTTCACCTGTGTTGTCGATCAAAATCAACGGAACAATGCCTGAAACTTTGGCAATGCGGTCGTCATCGGCTCCGAAAGTGGGAGCGATATGGACAATTCCGGTACCGTCTTCAGTAGTAACAAAGTCCCCGGTGATGACTTCAAAGGCATTTCCCATTGGTTTGACCCAGGGAAACAGCTGCTCGTAAGAAATTCCGGCAAGTTCTTCACCTTTGTATTCGGCCAACACTTTGTAAGGAATGTGTTTGTCGCCGGTTTTGTAATCTTCAAAAGCTAAATCGCTGTCTTTGGCATTAAAATAGGCTGATAACCTTTCTTTGGCTAAGACAACGGTTTCCTGAATGCCTGTATAGGGATTGAAAGTCTTAACTTTAAGATATTGGATTTTGGGTCCAACTGCTAAAGCTGTATTCGAAGGCAGTGTCCACGGTGTGGTCGTCCAGGCAATGAAATACAGGTCATCATCAACGCCATCAAATAAAGATTCTGATGCTTTGTTGCGGACAATCTTAAATTGGGCAACTGCCGTAGTATCGGTTACATCGCGGTAGCATCCCGGCTGGTTCAGCTCGTGGGTACTCAGTCCGGTTCCGGCAGCGGGTGAATAAGGCTGAATAGTATATCCTTTGTAAAGCAAATCTTTTTCAAAAAGCATCTTCAGCAAATACCAGACAGACTCAATGTATTTGTTATCGAAAGTGATGTAAGGATGATCCATGTCAACCCAATAACCCATTTTGCGGGTCAGGTCGTCCCACTGGTCTTTGTATTTGAGAACCTCGGTACGGCAAGCTTTGTTGTATTCTTCAACGCTAATTTTTTTGCCAATATCTTCTTTGGAAATACCCAGCGTTTTTTCCACGCTGATCTCCACAGGCAAACCGTGTGTATCCCAGCCAGCTTTACGCTGAACGTACTTTCCTTTTTGGGTCTGATAGCGGCAAAACAAATCTTTAATGGTACGGGCCATCACATGATGAATTCCCGGATGGCCGTTGGCCGAAGGAGGCCCTTCATAAAAAACATAGGGTTCATGGCCTTCACGAGCCTTCAGACTTTGCTCAAAAATGTTGTTCTTTTCCCAAAACATCCTGATTTCGTCACCAATCTGCGACAAATCTAACCGCTTGTATTCTCGATATTTCTTCCCCATCAGGTTTAAAAACTTGTTTTCCTATAAAAAAATTGAGTGCAAAATTAGAAAATTTCGAGGCAAATCATACATAAAATTTTGATTTGCATAAAAATAGTGGGTCCAAAAGGGTTTTTGCAACATAGTTACTGAAAGGTTTGCGGAAGTCAAACCATCATAATGTGAAGATATTTTCCAATGAGATTGAAACGGACTTTATAAGCTTAAAATTTTATCTTTGTCTGTAAAATAGCCAAATGAAGAAAGTCTTCCCTTTTATGAAAGAGCGGTTGAGCCGGGGCATTCCGGTAATACTGATGACTGTGATACAAAGGGCAGGCAGCAGTCCTGGAAAAACGGGTTTCAAAATGGCTGTTGCTGCGGATGGTGAAATTGTCGGATCCGTCGGTGGCGGTACCATGGAGTATCTGCTGGTAGAAAAGGCAAAAAAGCATCTTCAAAACCCTTCGGAATTAAAATCTTATTTACTTTTTCAGGATCATGACCCGGAAGCTACGGAAAACAAATCGGGAATGATTTGTTCCGGAAGCCAGTCGGTGGCCTTTTTTCCGTTGGAAAAGAAAGATTTACCTGTGGTGGAACAGATTTGTGCGGCTTTGGATTCAGGTGAAAAGGGAGTTTTTCAGATTTCCCCGAAAGGGATGACGCTGACGGAAGGCGTGCAGCTGGAGCAACCGAAAGAAAGCCGTATAGTAGATGCGAATACCTGGGAATATCAGGAACAACTGGGGATGCCTGACACATTGTATGTTTTTGGTGGCGGCCATGTGGGACTGGCAATAAGCCGGGTTTTCAGGAATCTGGGTTTTTATATCAAGGTTTTCGATAATCGTGAGAATATCAATACGTTGAAAGAAAACACCTTTGCCCACGAGAAACAGGAGGTTGATTATAAGCAGACAGGAGATATAGTCCCTGAAGGATTTAATGTGTATGTGGTGATCGTTACCTTTTCTCATAAAAGTGACCAGATGGTTCTCAGACAGATGTTGGGGAAAAGGATTAAATATCTTGGAATGATGGGCAGTGAAATGAAAGTGAAAACTATCTTTGGCAAGTTGAGGGAAGAAGGTATTTCACAGGAGCAGTTAGACCGGGTTTATGCTCCCATTGGCCTGACCATTCATAGTGAAAGCCCGGAAGAAGTTGCCATCAGTATTGCGGCGCAGATCATATCGGTGAAAAACGGCAACTGAAAAATGTGATTTTGAAGAAGTGAACAAAGCAGTATTAAATAATTGTTATTCCTTTAAAGATTGATTGCTGGTTTGTTACAATTTTACAGGAGAAAACACAAGATTTTTACTTTTGCACTTTTAATATTTTCGTACCGAAGCAGAATGTGAACCTTTATGCCTAATTTTTTTAAAATACTTCAGGTTTTCTTCCTGGCAATGATCAAGTATTTCTATGCCCCCATCTACGGCGTTGAAATAGGCGTAAATTTTTGGGCCAATTTCTTTGCATTGATTTCCGGAGGGATGCTCGCATTCATGACCTATTATCATTTCTCCAAAATCGTATTAATCATTTCAAGCAAACTGGGGCCGGTTTTGAGAAAATTTTTTCCGGAATCCTGGCATCAGGCTCATCAAAACCGGAAAATCAGGCTCAAACTAAAAAGAAGTCAACGCAGGAAATTTACGTGGTGGAATAAGTTTATGGTAAAATTCAGACGCCAGTACGGGATGTGGGGAATCATTTTACTGACGCCTGTCTTTCTTTCACTTCCGGTGGGTGCTTTTTTGCTTCGGAAATATTACATTGAAAACAGAAAGTCAGTTCCGTTGGCTTTGCTTTTTATTGTTATTGAAGGATTTATGTTTTGTGTTGTCTTTTCATTCCTTCCCAGGATTTAGATATTCTTTCTAAATCTTTTTGATTTGAGAACAAGGAACGCCGATTTTTGATTTACGAATTCAAAATTCACATCTCCCGACTTCCGACTTCGGTCTCCCGATTTCAATAATCAGTCAATATCAAGCGTAAAGGCAAGGTTAATGCCCCGGTCTATTTCCATATTTTTCCCGATAAGGTTGATGGGAGTGTACAAAACAATGATATAGGATTCTCCGGTCTCGATGGTAATGCCTGGATTGAATATGAGTGTATAGGCATTGGTTCCGGTGGTTTTGAAATTTTGATAATGAAAACCGAATCCCCCTATCAGTTGCAATTGCTGGTCAAAAACATAATACCCCAGTTCTGAATCTACAAAATAATCATTCAAAAAAGAATGACTTCCCGCGAAGCTGTTTTGATACTGAATGTCGGTATCCCAGGAAAGCCTTTTGGTAAATTGACCTGTGATGGCGATTCCTCCAACGTAAGCCGAAACCCGGGTTTCCGGTCCGGGAAGCGTGTTGTCGATATTTTGTGCTTTGCACTGCCCCGACCAGTTGGCTCCCGTAATAAAGGAAGCAGCGAATTTTTTGTCATCAAAAAACAGATATTTTAATCCAACCGACAAGGAACTTAAGTCAGAAGTAATCATCGTTCCGATTTCCAGATTTTTGAAAGGGCTGTAAGTACAACGAAGAAACAGCTCCTTTGAATAGATCAGGCTGTCTTTATTCGGAGAATAGAAATACCGGTTTCTCTGGGCATCAAATGCACTTCGGGAAGACTTCCATGAAAAGGAAGGTTCCACTTCCAAATGATGAAGCGCGATGGTGTATGCGTTAAAAGTGTTCAGTTTGGATGCGGAGATCCCTGCTACCTGAGCCTTAATATTTAGGCTGATAAAAAGAGATAAGGTGCAAAAAAGTAAGAATTTCCTCATGTTTTTTTTGCAAAGGTAGAATAGACAAACACAGTCTTCCTACCTAAAAACGGGTAATCTAAACATGATAATTGGTTCTGAACAAAAATAATTTAACCGTTTAGATTATTCACGGGATAAATCTCTTCAATCAAATGCTTGTGCTTTTTTGAGATTATTCGTCTTTTCAATTTGAGCGTAGGAGAGAGTTCGCCAGTTTCCGGTGTCCAGGTTTCACTAACCAACCGGAATAATTTTATTTGCTCGGTGTGTCCCAGGGTGTTGTTGTATTTATCTACTTCTTCCTGGTACCGGGCAATCACTTTAGGCTTGAGAACCAGGTCGTCGTTGTCTCGAAAAGTAACATGGTGAAGAAAACACCATTTGTGCAGGTATTCAAAGTCAGGAACAATGAGCGCTCCGGTAAGTTTTTGGTTTTCCCCGATAACCATCAATTGCTCAATAAACATGGATTCTTTAAGAACATTTTCAATCATTTGAGGGGCCACATATTTTCCTCCGGAAAGTTTAAAGATCTCTTTCTTCCGGTCTGTAATTCTCAACATGTTCGTATCGTCAAGCTCTCCGATATCTCCGGTATGGAACCAGCCTTCTTCATCAATGGATTCTTTTGTTTTTTCCGGGTCTTTGTAATAACCTTTCATCACATTATCGCCTTTAACCAGAATTTCTCCGTCATCTGCAATTTTAACCGTAACGCCATTTGCCACAACACCGACCCATCCAAAACGTACATATGGAAAAAAGCCTTTGTTGGCAGCTACCACGGGTGATGTTTCTGTAAGGCCATAGCCTTCCTGAACGATGATTTCAGCGGCCCAGAAAATCCTGGCAAGTCGTGGTTGCAATGCTGCTCCTCCGGAAATAATTCCTTTTAACGAACCTCCCAATGCATCGCGCCATTTGTTGAGCACCAGTTTCCTTGCCAGCGCGAGCTTCAAACTATACCAGAGACTTCTGTTCCCCGGATTGGGGTCAAACGCATCACCCACATTCAAAGCCCAGAAAAAGATATTTTTTTTCATCCCTTCCAAATCACGGCCTTTTAGGATGATCTTATCGTAAATCTTTTCAAAAACCCGTGGTACAGTGATAAAGGCATGGGCTTTCACTTCCTGCAAGTTGTCAATAACCGTTTCAATACTTTCGGCATAATAGATTTGCAATCCAATCGATAGCCACACATAATTCCCGGTTCGTTCCAGAATATGGCACAAGGGTAAAAAACTCAATGCTCTTTCTCCCGGCTGAAGGGTGGCCAGGTAGTCTTGCGCCATAAAAACATTGCTGACAACATTTTTGTGGGTCAGCATAACGCCTTTTGACAGGCCGGTGGTGCCGGAAGTGTAAATCAATGTCAGCAAATCGTCTTCGGAAACTTTATCCCTGCGCAACTCAAGCTCAAATCTGAGTTGTGATTCATTTTTATCACCCAGGTTCGCAATCTCTTTCCAGTTTTTGACGCTTTTAATTTCATCAAAAGAATAGATAGCTTCTAGTGTTTCAAGTTCTTTTACAAAATGCTTCAAACGGTCATACATCAGGCGGTCGGAAACGATCAACAACTTTGAATCAGAATGGGAAAGAATATGCCTGTATTCCTCCAGACTAATGGTTGGATAAATACTTACGTGCACGCATCCGATCTGGGACATCCCGAAATCCATAAAATTCCATTCGGGACGGTTGTTGCTTACGGTCGCAATTTTATCTCCCTTTTTGAATCCCATTGCCAGCAATCCCATGCTGACGTTGTCGACATTTTTTCTGTAATCTCCAGTACTAAAAGTTTCCCATTGACCATTCCGTTTTACGGCAAGTGCTGTATTGGAAGGGAAATTGTTTTCCGCATTGGACAGGAAATCGAAAGTCCTTTTTACCTTTGTTGAAGTCATAATAGTGTCCTTTTAAAACATAATATGCGATAATAGTTTAACACGGAATTTCCCTACTAAAATAATAAAAGTTCTTGTTACTACTCAGCAGCGAAATTAACAATAGATTGTGAATAGATTTTTTCAAGTCTGTTAGGGATGAGTAAAGGAATGAAGTTTCTTTGAACCATCGAAGCGACAATAACCATATCGAAGAAAGAGTATGATAATCTCAAGCAAGAGAATGCTCAATTACGAAAGCAATTATCGGAAGCACTGTCTGTAATAGAAATTTTGCGCTCAGAAATAATAGAATTACGAATTGAAATAGAACTACTCAAGAACGGGCGCAAGAGTGACACAAGTTCCACGCCGAGTTCACAGGATTATAGCAGAAGCAATAAATTCAATTTCCGGAAAAAGTCAGGTAAAAAAAGCGGAGGGCA
>CAZPPK010000107.1:0-10254 GCA_964588415.1 uncultured Lentimicrobiaceae bacterium | reverse complement strand
AAAGAACTTTACTATATCCTCTTTCTTCGAGGCACACTGTGCTGTTTGTGGGCAGTTCTTATTATGTTCGTTAAGGCACATGCTTTACAAAGTTAAAGGGAGATAGTTTACACTTTTTAGGTTGTAATTTGCTTTAAAAAACAAATTACTATGCCTTGGAAAGAACAACTATGGGACCCTCACTGGTACATTCTTAACGCAAGTAAGTGTGATGGCTGACTTGTGCCACTTATGAAGTCGCTTAGCATAAATTGATCCAAGTCTGCTTCCCCACTGTCTTTCTTGAAGACTTGAACCAGATTAGGTTTTGGTTTTCGAACCTTGCAAGTTAGAAAATATTTGAAATATAGAAAGAGCCGGAAGTCAGAAGACCGAAGTTTTCTTCCGGCTTCCAGCTTCCGACTTTAGGCACTTTATGAACTTTAGGCATTTTATGAACTCTGTTTAAAACTTGAGCCGTTATAAATAACTATTTTTCCACAATTTCAGTGGTTAATTCATAAACAGGCAATCGAATAGTTCTTAAATTTGCAGTCTTAAAATCACTCAGAAAACAGCGTTTATCATTGATTAAAATTACAGCTTAAAACCAATTTTAATGACACAAAATAATTTCTTAAGACGTCACAACGGGCCACAGTGCGACGACATCAAAAGCATGCTTGATGAAATGGGGCTTCATTCTGTTGACCAGTTAATTGACGAGACCATTCCTACTAAGATCCGAATGAAAGATGACCTGGATGTTCCGGAAGGAATGACAGAATTCGAATATCTCAATCACATTCGTGGGCTTGCCGCAAAAAACAAAATTTTTAAGACCTATATCGGATTAGGATATTACAACACTTTTGTGCCTCCGGTAATTATGAGGAATGTTTTTGAAAACCCGGGTTGGTACACATCTTACACTCCTTATCAGGCTGAAATTTCCCAGGGCAGGCTTGAAGCTTTACTGAACTTTCAGACCATGATCGCAAGTCTTACGGGACTCCTTTTGGCGAATGCATCATTGTTGGATGAAGGCACTGCTGCTGCAGAAGCGATGCTGATGTTTTATCATGCAAGGTCCAGGGCGCAGGTGAAAGCCGGGACCAATGTTTTTCTGGTTTCTGAAGATGTATTTTCCCAAACACTTGAAGTTTTAAAATCGAGAGCTCATTCTTTGGAGATTGAACTTGTCATTACAAATGAAGCTCGTTTCGAACTGACGGATAAAGTTTTCGGGTGCATGGTTCAATACCCTGATCAAAAAGGTCAAATCAATAATTTTTCAAGTCTTGCAAAAAAATTAAACGAAAAAAATATTCCGCTGGCAGTTGCTGCCGATTTGTTAAGCCTTACTTTGCTCACCCCTCCGGGAGAATGGGGCGCCAGTGTGGTATTTGGTTCATCACAACGTTTTGGCGTTCCCATGGGCTTCGGCGGACCTCATGCTGCTTATTTTGCTACAACTGAAGATTATAAACGTCAATTACCCGGAAGAATTATCGGGATTTCAAAAGATGTCAACGGAAAAGAAGTATTGCGCATGGCATTGCAAACCCGTGAGCAACACATCAAAAGGGAAAAAGCAACTTCCAATATTTGCACCGCCCAAGCTTTACTGGCTATTATGGCCGGTTTTTACGGCGTTTATCATGGCAAAAAAGGACTGATTGAAATTGCAGAAAACATCCACTCATTGGCAGTGGATCTCACATCGAATCTTGATTCCCTGGGCTACAAAAATCTAAATTCAGAATTTTTTGATACACTTTATTTGCAACTCCCTGGAGATGTCAGTGCAAATCTGATTCGCAGCAAAGCACTTGAAAAAGGCATCAATTTCAGATACATTAATGAAAATCACATAGGCATTAGTTTGGATGAAACCACAAACCGGAAAGATGTCGAAGAAATCATTGCATTATTTACAGAAGCCTGCCAAACAGAAAAACCAGTCGTTAAATTTAACGATATGGAAGCCAATGCCAAAGTAGCTATTCCTGAGCCCCTGCAAAGAACCAGTGATTTTATGGAACATCCTGTTTTCAGTAAATACGTTTCTGAAACACAGATGATGCGCTACATGAAGCATCTGGAAAACAAAGATCTGGCACTGAACCGGACGATGATTCCTTTAGGTTCATGCACCATGAAACTCAATGCAGTCGCAGAAATGGTGCCTGTCAGCTGGCCGGAATTTACTGATATTCATCCTTTTGTCCCTCAAGATCAGGTTAAAGGCTACAGCGAAGTGATCGGCGAGATGAAGAACATTCTTTGCACAATTACCGGTTTTGAAGACATGTCATTCATGCCTAATTCCGGAGCTGCGGGAGAATACACAGGGCTTGCTGTCATCAGGGCCTATCTTGACAGTTTAGATCAAAAATATCGCAATGTTTGCCTGATACCAGCATCTGCGCACGGAACAAATCCCGCCAGCGCTACTATGGCAGGTTTTCAGATCGTAGTCGTGAAAACGGATGAAAACGGGAATATTGATATTGATGATCTGAAACAAAAGACAGAGACTTACAAAGAAAACCTGGGCGCTTTAATGATTACCTATCCTTCTACGCATGGCGTGTTTGAAGAAGGAATTATGGATATTATGGATATTATTCACAGCCATGGCGGACAAGTTTATATGGATGGTGCCAATATGAATGCACAAGTTGGCTATACCAGCCCGGGACTTATTGGTGCCGACGTTTGTCATTTGAACCTGCACAAGACCTTTGGCATTCCACACGGTGGTGGTGGTCCGGGAATGGGCCCAATTGGCGTTGCAAAACATCTGAAACCTTTCCTGCCCAATCACGTCTTTGTTGAAACCGGTGGCGAACAAGGCATTCACGCCGTCGCTTCTGCTCCATACGGGAGTGCCCTTGTTTTAGTTATCTCCTACGGTTATTTAAAAATGTTGGGGAAAACCGGCCTGAAAGAAACTACCAAAATGGCTATTTTCAATGCCAACTACCTGAAAGAAAAACTAAAAGACTCCTACCCTATTCTTTACACAGGGAAAAATGGACGGGTCGCTCATGAAATGATTCTTGACTGCAACCCATTCAGCCATTCTGCTGGCATCGAAGTAATTGACATTGCCAAGCGTTTGATGGATTATGGATTTCATGCTCCGACAGTAGCATTCCCGGTGCACGGAACCCTGATGGTAGAACCTACTGAGAGCGAGCCCAAAGAATCGCTGGATCGTTTTGTGGAAGCCATGACGGCTATTCGTGAAGAGATAAGAGAAATTGAAGCGCAAAAGGTTGACCCCAAAAACAATGTGGTTTGCAATGCACCGCACACACTTGAAATGGTAACTACGACAAAGTATGATTTTCCTTACAGCCGGGAAAAAGCAGCTTTTCCACTGGAGTGGGTACGCGAAGCGAAATATTTCACTCCGGTAGCAAAAGTTGACGATGCTTACGGTGACCGGAATCTTTGCACCTGCCTTCCTTTAAGTGAATACGAAAATCCCATTGCGGATATCAATAATATGAATTCGTGATTTTGCGATATATAATAGTACACTGATTTGTTATGATTATTATGATTTACACCGATTTTTGATCATTATCAATTAGCGTTCTGTCGTTCTTTAATGACAAAAACTACTATAAAGACAGGCGTCATGGCGATGAAACTTGGGAGGATTTGCGGGCAAGCGTGAAGAAGCCATCTCATTTTATACCAGAAAGTAATTGTGAGATTGCTTCGTCGCCTCACCCACAGGCTATTGAATGTCCCTCGTAATGACGGATAGTTTTATTAATGATTTATCAGTATTTATTTTGGCAAAAAACCTAAACGAAACGTATTTTTGTAAAAAACATCATTATGGACAATATTACAGGAATCGCAGGCAACAAAGGCAAAGGGGTGAGTTCAGATGCTGAAGTTGAATTTCAAGTAACTTCAAACGGTGGAATTGATATTCAAATCGAAAGCAAAGTAAAAGCACTTTATGGGGCTCGCATTCAAAAACTTACGGAAGACATTCTGATTTTTTTTCAAATCAAAAATGTCATTGTCAAAATTACCGATGCAGGAGCATTGGATTTTGTTCTGGCAGCGCGTCTGGAAGCTGCCATTAAAAAAGCATTCCCTGAAAAAAAGGAAGAATTTCTGCTTCCCATGCTGGATGAGAATCTTGGCGAAAGCCAAAAAGAAGCATTCCGGTTTTCCAGGCTTTATTTGCCTGGGAACACTCCCAAACTGATGATCAATGCCGGAATTCATTATCCCAATGGATTAATCCTTGATCTGGAAGATGCTGTGGCACCGGACAAGAAATTCGAAGCCCGTTTCCTGGTCAGGAATGCATTGAGAAATCTTCGTTTTTACGGCGCTGAACGAATGGTGCGTATTAACCAGGGAGGAAGGGGATTAGAAGACTTGGAATACGCAATCCCACATCATGTTAACTTAATCCTTGTCCCAAAATGTGAAAGTGCTGAAGAACTAAAAATTGTTGACAGAAAGATTCAGTCGCTGAGAATATCATATCAAATCGATCATCCGGTTTGGCTCATGCCCATCATAGAAAGTGCAAAAGGCGTATTGAATGCGTATGAGATTGCTTCGGTCAGTGAAAATGTAGTAGCAATTGCCATCGGTCTGGAAGATTACACAGCCGATTTGGGAACCCGCCGCTCCAATGAAGGAAGCGAATCGTTTTTTGCCCGCTCCATGGTGGTAAATACTGCCCGCGCTGCCGGTATCCAGCCCATAGATTCAGTATTTTCCGATGTTTCGGATATGGATGCCCTGGCGGAAAATGTAAAACGGTCCAAAGCGTTAGGTTTTGATGGAATGGGATGTATTCACCCCAGACAAATAAAAGTCATTCATGATAACTTTACTCCTGAAGTAGCCGAAATAGAAAAAGCCAAAAAGATCTATCTCGCTTTCAAGGAAGCAGAATCTAAAGGTCTGGGTGTGGTTTCGCTCGGCTCAAAAATGATTGATCCACCCGTGGTGAAAAGGGCATCCAAAACTATTGAGCTTGCCATAAGCATGGGAAAGCTGGAAAAAAACTGGGAATCAGTAGAAACGATTTCCTAAAAAACAGTTTGATACCATAAATACCTTAGTTCAGTTTAAACCTCGAGAAATGAAAAAATACAACAACCTGGTAAAAAATGCTGTGGGGCGCATCGTCCCAACCCAAATTAACGGAGAAGAGCACATCCCGTTTATGGGGGTTGGAAAATACAAACCCAATGGCCGTAAATATGGTCCACTAATTGCCTCCTGCATTGATTATCCTGAAGACGGCAACAAGCTGGTTGACAACCTGAAAGAAGCACTCATAAAAGCCGGCTTAAAAGATGGCATGACGATTTCCACCCACCATCATTTCAGAGATGGTGATCTGATCGCAAACCAGGTTTTCGACATAGCTCATGAATTAGAAGTAAAAAATCTCAGGTGGTTTCCGTCAGCAAGTTTCCCCTGCCACGCCCATCTTATTCCCTATCTCGAAGACGGTACCATTAACCGCATAGAAGGAAGCATGAACGGGGCTCTGGGAAAATTCTGCTCGGAGGGGAAAATGGATGGGATCGGCATTTTACGGTCGCATGGCGGACGTTATCAGGCAGTTCAGGATGGTGAAGTGCAAATTGACATTGCTGTCATCGCTTCACCCACTGCAGATGCTTTCGGAAATGCCAACGGCGTAAATGGCAATGCTGCCTGCGGACTGCTCGGCTTTGCTTTGACAGATTCTCAATATGCTGATAAGGTGATTGTCGTTACTGATAATTTGGTTCCATTTCCGGCAATTCCCTGGCAAATTCAGGGAAATTACGTGGATTATGTGGTCAAGGTAGATCAGGTTGGAGTTCCTGAAAAAATTATTTCAGGAACTACCCAAATCACCAAAAGTCCTGATAGATTGCTCATTGCAGAACTTACTGCCCGCTTTTGTGAAAGTACAGGTTTGATCCATGACGGATTTTCGTATCAGGCGGGAGCCGGTGGAACGTCTTTATCCATTGGCAACTATTTTGGAGAAATCCTTAGGAAAAACAATTGGAAAGCTCGGTTTATCAGAGCCGGAAGCAACAAATATCCTGTAGAAATGCTACAGGAAGGATTGGTTGAATATATTCTCGATGGACAAACTTTCGATCTGGATGGTATAAAGTCGATGCGTGAAAATCCGAACCATGTATGGACTTCACCTTTTACTTCATACAATTACCACGGGAAAGGCAATTTTGCATCCATGGTGGATGTGGTGGTTCTCGGAGCTACAGAAGTAGATGTCCATTTCAATGCCAATGTAGTAACTCACTCCGACGGTTACCTGCTCCACGGAATTGGCGGCTGGCAGAATACCCTTTTCGGAAAAACCACCATTCTGCCTATTCCTTTGTTCCGTGACCGGATTCCTATTATTCGCGATGAAGTCACAACGCTTTGTGCGCCCGGCGAAATGATCGATGTGATTGTTTCCGAAAGAGGCATTGCCATCAATCCTTTAAGAAAAGATCTGATAGAAAAAGTGAAAGGCTCAGGTTTACCCGTTAAAACAATTGAAGAACTCAAAACTGAAGCAGAAGCCATTTGCGGAGTACCTGAAAAACCCAAATTAAGCGATGAAATTGTGGCGGTCATTAAATGGGTTGACGGAACCATCATTGATTCAGTGCATAAAGTTTTGTCCTAATTCCAAAGGAATTGAATTTTACATTTTATCAAAAAACAAAGCAGATATGGAAAATAACGCACAGAACGGCACTTTAAGAGAAAATATTCAAATCGGATTTACGGTTGAAATCGTACAAAAGCAAGACCAGCGGACCGGCCTTCTGACTGAGGGCGTTGTAAAGCGCATTCTAACCAAATCGCCCAAACATACACGGGGCATTAAAGTGATGCTGGAAACGGGAGAGGTGGGACGTGTTCAGAAAGTACTGTCGCGTTAAAGTTGTTTCAAGTTAAAAAATGACTATTTATAGAATTTAAAAAAGGATTTCCTTTGATCCCCTCCTCGGAACGTGTCTCATCTCTGATGCATAGGCGTCAATCTAATTGAAATTAGTTTTTTTAATCAAGGCCCTCACGCCGGTTAAAGACAAACGTTTTGGAAAATTAATTTATTCCATACCGTCTCAGGGTTAAACGTTTATAAGGAGATTTGCGATATATAAACCCAAACATTTTGCCCGCATCATATTCCAGCTATAGTTTGCAATTTCCAATTAAACAGCCATTTAGCCAAAGGCTGTCATTGATAAGGAGGTACGAGTAAGAAATCTCCAGAGTGAGAACCTGCTACCCGGGGGATTTCTCCTCACTCCATTCCTCCGTTCGTCGAAATAACAACCTGTATCTTTGTTTTTTCCATTCTTTCCGATTTCCCTGACAACGATTTGAATTTTGCTTCAGATGACAAAAATCAGCCCATAAGTACCATTTGACATCTTTGTTTTATGGATGATATAAATTCCCGGGATGGCTTACGGTCGAACTTTTCGAATTGAAAATCAATTCTTTATAAACCGTCTGTTTCACGTTGCTTTTCCAGTAACCGGTAACCATGGCCAGGCCTGTAATAATTACAAAAAGGGCAACCAGAATTTCCGCATATCGCTTCACGGAAACGGTTTTCTTCATTTTCCGTGTCAGGCTGAACTCCAATGTATTTTCTTCGGGGCAAACCGCCAGGCATTCCCCACAGGCCATGCACTCATCCGAACTTATCCGCAGCTTGTTATGAATTTGTATATGTGCAGGACAAGCTTTTGTGCATTGCTGGCAGCTGGTACAAGTATCGGAATTGCGCGTTACTTTTAACGGGCTGAACATACTTAGAAATCCCAGAAACGCACCATAAGGACAAAGGTAGCGGCACCAGAAATTTTTGATGAAGATGGACAGGACAACCAATGAAAAAATTACAATCAGCGAAAGCAGGGAGAGGTGCCAGAAAAACATCAACATCTCAACATCAGCAATTTTGTTATAGTTGCCGTTGAGAAAAGTCTGTATTTCCACTGTCGACATGGAAATGATCACCCACAGGAAAAATAGGAGCACCAAATATTTCAGAGACCGCAATGGATAATCGAGCCATTTGGGTAAAATAAAATTCCTGCCAACTATTTTCATTCCCATTTTACCAAGGTATTCCGACAAAAATCCCACCGGACAAATCCAGCCGCAGAAACCTTTTTTCATAAAAATTGCAAACAGGATAAAAATCACCATCAGCACCATTCCCGCCGGATGAACTTTATTAAAATCTCCGGTGAGCAGAAAATACTTTATTCCCATCAAAGAACTAATGGGCAAAAAGCCTTCCACGCCTGGCGGGCGATGAAAAAAGGGTGTTTGCCCTCCCGTTTGGTAATACCTGACAAAGCCGTAGAATTGAAATCCAATCCATAAAATCAGAATCATGAAAACGGATTGAACCAGTAATCTTATATGTTGATCTTTCTTAAACCAATTCTTCATTTTTGAAAATATTGAGACAGGCATTCTTCCTTTAGAAAATCATCACTTTAAACTTTAGCCACTGTCTTTTCTTGTTCACAAATAAATATCCCTAAGCTCTTTTAATAAATCATGATATTCTTCGTGCTTTCCCAATCCAATTTTCCTCACCTCCAATTCATCGAATTCATCAAATATTTTTGATTGTTCCGGTTCCGTCAGAACCTGATCAGCCATCATAAACAGAATATTGTTTTCTTTTTCAATATGATCTCTTAACAGATTAGCATAATTTGTTGAACCTGAAATAATATTCTTCACTGAATCCTTATTCCCATTTTCATATTCGAGAAGTGCTTCAGACATTTCTTTAATGAAACCCCTACCCTGTTCGTGCTCATAAAGCATAGCCCCAATAGGCCCTCCGGCATTCGGAATACCATGATCAACCATTGCAGGGAAAAGAATTTCTTCTTCTTTGCCATGATGACACTTGTCGGCAAATACTTTCAGGAAATCTACAATCTTTTTATAATGACTGATGTTCAGTTCTTTGCCATTACCCAGATCAGCAGCAATTTTTTCCATGATGGAAAGCATCAACTTTATACCTTCATGTTCATCTTTTAATTGTTGTGTTGCCTTCATTGTATCTATTTTTGAATTTTTTGTTTATGATTATAAAATTTTAGTTTTCCCAACAGGCTTAGGTGTTTTAACCACCAGAACCCTTAGTATTTCTGAGCTTTCATTATACCAGCAATGAGGGATTCCTGCCGGACTGTTGACATAAGTATCTTTGCCGACCTCTTTTTTCTCATCGCCAATTTCTACAATGCCGATTCCTTCAAGGACATAAAAAAATACATCAACCGGTGTAATATGCTTTTTCAACCTTTCACCTGGTTTTAATGTAATATGAACAGCCTGAACATGCTCATTTTCATGAAATTTTTTTGTTTCGATCCCGTGTGCATTGGGACCAGCCTGGACATCTTTTATCTCTATTGCATTCATATTAAACGGTTTAAAAATTATGTTATTATTTGCTTTCAGAATTCAATTAATCCTTCGCGGAATTTTGAATCAGAGTCTTTAATGTTTGGAAGATGACCTTTCCCCTTTTCGACAAATCAAAACTGAAACCTGAAAGGCCCCATTGATTCACGTTCAACCGGATGCTTCCCATGATGATAAAGGCAATCTGATCGTTGGTAACATCGCTTCTGATTGCCCCATCTTTTTGCCCTTCTTCAATGATCTTTGCAAAAGTTGAACGGGAGCCTTCCATAATATTAAAAAGCTTGTCATACAGCATTTTATCATTTTTATACAAACCATCCGACAAGATAACCACAGCATAAGAAGGCGTATCCGCGAAGAGTTTCAACTGGCTCTCAATGAGCTTTTCTATTTTTGCAAAAGGTTCGGCATTTAAATCTCTGACTTCTTCGAAATGCGAGGCCATGATTGATTCAAGATAATCCAAAAGCGCGCTAATCACATCCGTTTTGCTTTTAAAATGCCTGTACAGGGCTGACTCCACCACACCGATTTTAGCAGAAAGGTTTTTGATGGTAAGCGCCTGAATGCCGCCTTCACCAATTAACTTTATCGCTGCCTGAATGATTTCAGATTGTCTTTTGCTTAAATCCATTTTTTAAAATGTGAGTGAATATTCGCTCACAAAAATAGATAAAATTTTAATTGTACAAATGAGTTCGGTCTAAAAAAGGAAACTTAAAAGATACTGAAGTTGTTTAAAGTTAACTATCAAGAATTCAATTAACAACAGATTGTTGAAAA
>CAZPPK010000106.1:0-10330 GCA_964588415.1 uncultured Lentimicrobiaceae bacterium | reverse complement strand
TTTTTAACAATGAATTGCTAAAATAGAAAATTTTTAAACATTTCTGGAATGACTTTTGGGTCTACCGATGTAAAAAATATGTTGCTAATGCGTTTAAAAAACACTACTTTTGTACCGCTGATTATTAGATAACCATGGCAAATGAACAATTATTAGTTTCAGGTATAGAATACAAAGTCAGGGAATTAATTGAGTTGAATAATTTGCTAAAAGAGGAAAATAAGAGGCAACAAAAAATGCTGAAGTCGCTTCAGGATGACATGGAGAGGCTTCAGGATGAGTTAGAAGTTAAAAATAATGAGTTTTTAAAACTATCGCTGGCAAAAGCTTTGGAAAGCAAATTCGGTGTTGAGAAAGGGATTGAGATAATTGATCAAATGATTGATGAGGTAGACCGGAGCATTGATGTAATTAGTCAATAAATCATAAAAGTGCAGAAAGATTTATTAAATATTAAAGTAACCATTGCAGGAAGGCCTTATAAAATGAGTGTTACAGCGGAGCAGGAAGAGGGGGCAAGAAAAGCTGCCCAGGTAATAAATGACACAATAAAGGAATTCGCCCACTCGTTTGAATATAAGGATCAACAAGATTTATTGGCCATGGTTGCACTACAAAATGCTGTAGGGAGAATAGAATTAGAAAAAGAGAAAAACTTCAGAGATAAAGAGATGGAGAAAAAGCTGAAGGAAATAGATGAAGTATTAAGTGTTCAATTATCTATGGAGTAGAACGTTCTTTTACAAAGAGATACCCGTGTAATCTTATGTTTGTAAACTCAACACTACAAACTTTGGGGTTAGCTTAGTGGATCGTAGAACAGGCCCGTTTACCTTCGTGGAATTTGCCATAGTGGCAGACGCTGGAAGTTCGAAAATCACGGCTGCCCTATCTATGTCGACAAGGAGTTTACTTTAACTCGACGGTTATGCGGGTTTTTTCTTTTCCGGGTGCTTGCTGGCACAAAACTATTTATCATGGAAAACATAATATTGGTCAGTTTATTTGTACTGGTTTCTTTTACGCTGGGAATTGCCGTAACGTACTTCTTTTTGAAGAAGTCGTTACTCAAGAAAAGCGAGGCGATTCTTATAGAAGCAAAAGAAAAAGCGGAGGTAATCAAAAAAGAAAAAATCCTCCAGGCCAAAGAAAAATTTATAGAACTCAAGTCTGAACACCAAAAAATTATTGACGAAAAAAACAGAAATATTCAGAAGATTGAAAACAGGGCTTTGCAAAAAGAAGCCAGTATTTCTCAAAAACTCCAGGAAATCCAACGTAAAAACAATGAGCTGGAAAAGTCAAAATCCAACTTAAACAATCAATTCAGAGCTCTTGAGAAAAAAGAAGAAGAAGTAGAAAAATTAAAAACTGAACAGATCGGACACCTGGAAAATATTAGCAAACTTTCGGCCAATGAAGCCAAAGAACAATTGATCGAGACCATGAAAGGTAATGCCAAAATGGAAGCCATGGTCATGATTCGCGAAATTACCGAAGAAGCCAGGCTTACCGCAGAAAGGAGTGCTAAGAAGATTGTTATTGAAACAATACAACGCACTGCCGCAGAGCATGCTATTGAAAATACAGTCACCGTTTTCAATATTGCCAGCGAAGACATCAAAGGCCGTATTATAGGTCGTGAGGGGCGTAACATCCGGGCACTGGAAGCCCTAACCGGCGTAGAGATCATCATCGACGACAGTCCCGATGCTATTTTACTTTCGGGCTTTGATCCTATTCGTCGCGAGGTAGCAAGACTTTCTCTTCAGAAGCTCGTTTCCGACGGACGTATTCATCCCGCTCGTATTGAAGAAGTGGTTTCCAAAACTATCAAAGAAGTGGATCAGGAGATCATGGAAACCGGAAAAAGAACGGTTATTGACCTTGGTATTCACAACTTGAATCACGAATTAGTTCGCCTGGTTGGACGTATGCGTTATCGTTCATCTTATGGACAAAACCTGCTGTCGCACTCCATCGAAGTGGCTAACCTTTGTGCTACTATGGCTGCTGAACTGGGGCTAAACCCCAAAAAAGCCAAACGTGCAGGATTGTTGCATGACATCGGCAAGGTTGCTGAAAATGAAGCAGAATTACCTCATGCTTTGCTGGGTATGAAACTGGCGGAAAAACACAAAGAAATGCCTGATGTGTGCAATGCCATTGGCGCACACCACGATGAGATAGAGATGGAAACATTGATCGCTCCCATCGTTCAGGTCTGTGATGCCATTTCCGGTGCACGTCCGGGGGCAAGGCGCGAAGTTGTTGAGGCTTACATTCAACGCCTTAAAAAACTAGAAGAGATGGCACTGACCTATCCGGGAGTTGTTAAGACCTATGCTATTCAGGCAGGACGTGAACTTAGAGTAATCGTTGCTGCCGACAAAGTTTCCGATCAGGAATCTAACAGTTTATCTTTTGACCTTTCAAGGAAGATTCAGGAAGAAATGACCTATCCTGGACAAATTAAAATCACCGTGATTCGGGAGACAAGGTCCATTAATTACGCGAAATAGAGGGAAGTTAAAAATAAACTACTAAGGACTGAAAGTACCATCGTTTTAATTTATAAATGAAATTTATTTTACAATTATAATTGATTTAAGAATATCGGTTAACGAATATCGAATCAAAAATCAATGTTCCTCGTTCTTCAATCAAATAAATGTCAAACAGACCTGCCACAAGCGGGCCTGTGAAAAATATATTTTTTAAAGTAAAAAAAACACCTATAAATCGTCATCCATATCGTTCATCATATCGCCGTTCAAAAAAGAACGGTCTCTTTTCTCAGCAACAATGGTCCAGCTTTCAGGAATTAGTTTCCACTGATTCATAGACTCTGGGGTAACTACTTTTTTGGCTTCAATCCATTTCATCATCATAAAGCGGATATCTTTTTGAGAGCTTTTAATAATATGATTTGCTAACTGATTCTTAGGGATTTTGGCACCTTTGGTAAGCGTTCCACCACCACCATTGCCCTGATATGAGTTGATGGCAACCGTGTAGGTTTTGTTCAGGTCAAACGGCATTCCGTTGCTCATTGAAATGATGTGAACGCGGTCTCCGGGTTTTTTACTCAGATTGATTGTATATCGTATTCCAGCAGCCGAATTGAAATCGTAATAAGGATTGGCAAGCATGGGTTTTCCGTTCCACCGGGAAACCATAATGTGTCCCTTGTCGTTGCGCTTAAACAGTAGCAAGTGGCTGTTTTTACTGGTCATGGTATTGAACCACAGGGAAGCCGAATATTCAATGGCATCCTTTATCTCCCTGCCAGTTAGGGACATCGTATAGAGATAATTCTCATACCTGTAAAGCTTGAACAGATCTCTCACGTAAATGGGGCCTTGTTTGATCCTGGCAGTCATGGAAAGTAATGAAACAATGGATATCTGGGCACCGGTTTTTTCCAGCTGAAGCTGATGTATCAAATCCACAAAAGCAGAAGGCCCGAACAAAGCATCTTCGGCGTAAACACTGTGGGTAAATCTTCCGATGGGGCGATCCACGAATTTTTTAACCTGTTTGAAATCTGCCATAAATCGGTTCATAAAAATACTATCAGGTTGATAATTCTGCATACTTACCAGACTTCCTCTAATTTCTTTCGTGTATTTGCCAGTTTGGGGATTATAATGCAGATGTATATCGGCAAGCGCTACATGCTCGGCATGAGCCCCGGGATCCAGCAACACCGTTTCTTTTTCGTCGGCGTTGGTAACAATTTCGTTGTCGTCTTTGTGGTCGTGGCCAGCAAAAACTACATCAAAACCAGGAACTTCTTTTGCCACGAGTTTGGATGCATCTTCGATGGGTTGTCCCGCTTCATGAAAACCGTAATTTTCATCGGTGCCGGAATGGAATAAACCGATCATCAGATTAGGATGGTCATGTTGTTTTATGTAATTAACCCAATATCTGGCGGTTTTCACCATGCCTTCAAAACGCATTCCCGACCAAATGGATGGCGGGAGCCAATTTGGAATAGAAGGGGTTATCATTCCCAACACGGCAATTTTAAGCCCGTCGCGGTGAATGATGGTATAGGGTTGAAAATAAGGCCTCCCGGTTTTGGTATTCACAGCGTTGGCGGCCATCCAGGGATAATGAAGTTCGTTTCTAAACTTGTCGTAAACTGCATGTCCGGGCTCAATATCGTGATTCCCAACCGTTCCGGCATCATATTTCATGTAATTCATGATAACAGCAAGCTGATGGGTAACCTTCGTGTCAACATAATTATAGTAGTACACAAAAGGCGTTCCCTGTAGGATATCGCCGTTGTCAAGTAAAACAACAGTCTGATTATGATTTGCACGCTCCTGTTTGATATAAGTGTCAACCTGGGCAAGGGAGCCTCGCCGGTTTCGCTGATAAACAAGATCCTGAGGAAACACGCATCCATGCACATCACTGGTTTCCATGATCTTTATGTGAATGTCTTTATTCGGGGTATTCTGGGCAAAGAGTCCTGTCGAGATAAACAGGGCTATCAAAAGGAAATATCTCTTCATTGTAATGTAAAATTTAATATTTTAAACTGCTCTGTGGAATGTTCTTCCATACAACTTTTTGGGAAGGTGTTCCAAAACTTCTTTCACGGTAGCTCTTTTGTAATAATCGTAATTGAATTGCCTGTAAACGATTTTCCCTTTCCGGTTGATGATGAAAGTTGCGGGAATCGGTAGCTGGGCAGCCTCCTGCTCATTTACTTTGCGGATGTCTGTTTTGATTGCTTTCCAAACCATGTCTTGATAGGCTTTGGTTACATTGAAAAGTACATCATAATCATGCATGATCTTATCTGTTGTGTCCGAAATCACGTGAAAACTGACATCATGTTTATGGATGATCCTCTCGGAGTTGGTAAGAGTCTGTGGGCTGACTGCAATAACGGTGGCGCCCTTGGCTGTAAGATATTGAAGGGAATCCTGAAACTTTTGTAGTTGTTTGTTGCACCGGGGGCACCAATAACCACGGTAGAAAAAAAGGACCACAGGGCCTTTCTTAATCAGTTTGTTAAGATCAAGGCGATTGCCATTTTGATCAAACGCATTAGCGGGAGCTTTATCACCGACCTTTAAACCTTGCGGTACAGGCTTACTGGTGTCAATTCCAAATTTTTTGAAATTGACATTCTGGCCTTTTACAACTGATAGTGTAAAAACAAGAAATAGGCTCATAAATACTCTCATAATATCCTGTGATTAGTTTAAGCCGTGAAATTAGGAAATTTTATATTGCCATTTCCCAACAATTTTCTTTTAACCTTAGTGGGAACCTCGTAAAATTTAAATATCAGAATATCAATAAAATGAAATGTATTTACCCGTCAAAACAAGATACGAATGCAACAAATCACAATAGTAAAACAATCCACTATTCATACGAATTGCAGGGAATGCTGCCTGGCAAGGAGGAAACTGATCTCAGATTGAGATTGCACAAATTATTTATTCCAGCTCATGCACGATCAGTCCTGACCTGAGTTTTGGTTCGAACCATGTGGTCTTGGGCGGCATGATTTTTCCGCTGTCTGCGATATTAATAAGTTGATCCATACTTACAGGATAAAGGGCAAAAGCCAATACCATTTCTCCGCTGTCCACTCTTTTTTTCAATTCTCCCAAACCACGAATACCGCCTACGAAATCAATCCTGTCATCAGTGCGAAGGTCTCTGATATCCAAAATAGGATCAAGGACTTGTTTGGTTAGAATGGTAACATCAAGTCCATCAATGGGGTCATTGTCATCGTAAGTATCTGTTTTGGCTGTCAGAGAATAAGCTTCGCCGTCGAGATACATGGTGAAGTTATGCAAATGTCCGGGAGCCATCAGTACTTTGCCAATGGGTTTGATATCAAACCCCTTTTCCAGCATTGAAAGGAATTCATTTTTTGTCAACCCGTTCATATCTCTGATCACACGGTTGTAATCAATGATCGTCAACTGGTTGGCCGGGAAATGCACGGCAAGGAAGTAGTTGTATTCTTCATCCCCGGTGTGGTTGGGATTTGCAATGCGTTTTTCTTTACCAATCAGAGCAGCCGCTGCCGTACGGTGATGACCATCAGCAACGTAAGTAGACGGCAATTTTTCAAAAAGGTCAATGAGACTGTGAATTAGATTCTGATCATTGATCACCCAGAAATGATGCCCGAAACCATCAGCAGTGGTGAAATTATATTCAGGATCATGGTTTCCCACAAAATCAGCAACGATTTTGTCAATCTCATCTACGGAAGAATAGGTAAAAAAGACGGGTTCCATATTCGCGTTCGTAGCACGAACGTGTTTCATACGGTCTTCTTCTTTATCTTTACGTGTCAGCTCGTGCCTTTTGATAACGCCATTCAAATAATCGTCAACGCTGGCGCAACCAACAACACCATACTGGGTTTTCCCGTTCATAGTCTGAGCGTAGATGTAAAGGTATTCTTCATCATCTGCGACCAGCCATTTCTGGTCTCTAAATCGTTTGAAATTTTCCTGTGCTTTTTCGTAAACCATCGGGCTGTAGTGATCCAAATCTTCCGGAAGGTCGATCTCTGGTTTAATTACGTGAAGCAGGGAATAAGGATTGCCTGCTGCCAGCACACGTGCTTCTATAGAGTTGAGAACGTCGTAGGGTGGTGAAGCAAGCTGTGTAACAAGATCTTTCGGGGGCCTAAGTCCTCGGAATGCTTTAAGTACTGCCATAATGTGTCCAAATTATGAGAACCCGGATTTCACTTATGAAATCCGGGTTTTGAGTGTTCAATTAATCTTCCGGGATATAACTTTTGTCAAATGAAACTTCGACGGGGATGTCGTCTTCGTCTCTTCTTGAATGTCCGTTTCCATTGGATCCGTAACCATTCCCGTTTAATCCGTGTCCATTCCCCATGGAACGTTGTAAAGATGAAATGAGTGCACCGAGCATTTTGGTCATCTCCATTAACTGGTTTCTTGACTCATCTTCGTAGGCATCACTCAGAAGGTCCAATCCGTAAGATAAAGTCGTGTAAACCATACATTGGCGGATTGAACTCTTAGCCATGCGCAAATAATAAATAAACTGAGTCTTATTTCTGGCAGAACCTTCTGCAATAAAGAGCGCAATGTTGCGGGCAGCATCGTTAAAACGGATGGCAAGTTGAGTTTTGTCAGTATCAGGAAAGAGCATGGTTACATCTTGCAACCAGGAAACGTAATCGAGTGCTTTGTGATAAATCCTCAAATCTTCAAATCTAAAGAAAGTACCTGAGCGCTCTGGTTTTTCCCCACGTTCATTTCTTTCCATCTTTTCATTTTGATTGTCCATCATAATATTAAATTTTAAAAAAGTTAGTTTCATCGCCCGGAAGCGATGGTTAATCCCTGCATATTTTATTTTTTACCTGCAAGGGATATGTGAATGAAAATTAGTTTACTTTGAAGGTTGTTATCCCTTCTTCAAAAAAGCCAATGATCTGTTTGGCAGCAGCAATGCCGGCATTAATATTGGCTTCTGCAGTCTGGGCGCCCATCTTTTTTGGTGTAAAAAAGCAACGGCTGTCGTAGTCTTTTTCAAGCACTGCTTTGTTGTCCGGGGAAATATCTGATATATAATGGAAGGTTTCGTTTTGTGCAAAGATCTTCAAGAGGTCATCTTCGTTAATCACCTCTTTTCGTGCAGTATTCACCAGTGTAGCGCCTTCTTTCATGTGGGAAAGCAAATCGTAATTAACAGATTTAATGGTGTATTTGTTTGCCGGTAGATGCAAGCTCACAAAATCGCAGGTAGCATATAATTCTGCTGAATTGTCCAATACCTTAACGCCATCAGCTTCAATAGCTTCTTTTGGGACAAATGGGTCGTGAGCATAAACTTCCATACCGAAACCTTTTGCAATGCGGGCTACATTGGAACCTACATTACCGTAAGCATGGATACCTATTTTTTTTCCTTTCAGTTCGCTACCAGCAGTACCATTAAATCCGTTTCTGACCTGGTAAACCAAAAGGCCAAAGATCAACTCGGCGACTGCATTAGAATTTTGTCCGGGGGTATTCATCACAACAACATTTCTTTCGGCTGCTGCTTCAATATCTACATTATCATATCCTGCACCCGCTCTTATCACAATTTTCAGCTTTGGAGCATTTTTTAGGACTTCAAGATCGATAATATCGCTCCTGATAATGATGGCTTCGGCATCTTTAGCCGCTTCAACTAACTCATCATGGTTTTGATATTTTTCAAAAACCTGACAATCGTAACCAGCCTGATCAAGCAGTAATTTAATTTGAGCTACAGCAATTTTGGCAAAAGGCTTTTCCGTAGCGACAAGAACTTTAGGCATTGTATTTTAATTTTAGTAAGTTAAGTATGGGAACGTCAGATTTCCCAATTATTTATTGTTTTTTTCAAATTCTTTCATGCAGGCAACCAGAGCTTCAACACTTTCCATGGGCAAGGCATTGTACAAAGATGCTCTGAATCCGCCAACCGAACGGTGTCCTTTGACCCCGATCATTCCGTTTTGTGTTGCAAAATCAAGGAACGCCTTTTCTTTGTCTTCATGGCCATCACTCATCACAAAGCACACATTCATAATTGACTGATCTTCTTTATTGGGTACCGTCATTTTGAAGAAAGGATTGCGTTCGATTTCTGCATGGAGCAGATCGGTTTTTGCCCTGTTGATCTTGTTCATGGCTTCAACACCGCCCAGGTTTTTCAACCACTTCAGCGTTTGAAGGGCTGCAAAAATTGGCAGGACAGGTGGGGTGTTAAACATACTTTCGCCGTCAACATGTGTTTTGTACATAAACATAGTTGGAATAGGTCTTTGGACCTTTTCCAACATTTCATTTTTGATGATCACGAAAGTAACACCGGCAGGAGCCAGATTTTTCTGAGCGCCACCGTAAATCATAGCATATTTTGAAATATCCACCGAACGGCTGAAAATATCTGACGACATATCAGCAATCAACGGGACGGAAGAATCGAAATCTTCTTTAATCTCAGTTCCGTAAATGGTGTTGTTGGTGGTAATATGAAAATAGTCAGCATCTTTCGGAATAGTAAATCCTTTGGGGATATAGTTGAAATTTTTGTCTTCTGAAGAAGCAACCACTTCAGCTTCTCCAAACAATTTAGCTTCTTTAATGGCTTTTTTCGACCAAGCCCCGGTGTTCAGGTAAACAGCTTTTTTATTCAGAAAGTTAAAAGGAACCATGGCAAACTGAGTGCTGGCGCCACCACCCAGAAACAATACCGAATAACCTTCAGGAATGTTGAGAAGTTCTTTAAAAAGTTGTTGAGCTTCTTCTGCCACAGCAACAAATTCTTTACTCCTGTGGGAGATAGACATGATCGAGATACCTGTTCCGGCAAAATCTGTTAATGCTTTTGCCGTTTGTTCAATGGTAAAATCCGGCAAAATCGAGGGGCCTGCATAAAAATTGTGTACTTTCATGATAAAGCGTTTTTAAATTCCGTAATCCACTGCAAATATATAAAACCCATTGAAAAAAAATATAAAAACAAAAACTTATAATACGTCTAGCCTACCCTTATTTACAGTTGTTTGCCGCGTTTCTGGATATTCTTTCTATTATGAAGAAATATTTGTGAAAAAATAAACAAAGGGCTGATAATCAATGAAGATTAAACTTTCCTTTGACGAGATTTAACCCAAAAATCATCAAATTTTAGATTATTTTAAGACAAAAGTCTATGCATGAGGCAGATATTTCATTCAAAACCCAAAGAGCCTTTTAAAATCGATTGCACTGTATGGATGATCTCTGGAATTTTTTCTTCTATTTCACGGGAAAGCTTCATATCCATGTCTTGTTGCGGGCTGATGGATACTGTGATGAGAAAAATGTGGGGTACTTTTTCCAGTAAATGGGCCGATTCTATCATGTCTTTTAGCCCTAGCTCATGAGTACTGAGTGATTTTGGGAAATCTTTGGAAAACTGGGGCTCTATCACTTTCACTGTACCAACCAGGTCGTTGGTGAGGCTTGCATCTATGATGATCATGTTTTTGAAAGTCTGGAAAAGCGACAGCAGTACAAACCCGCCTGTGCCACCGTCCAAGACTTCAACACCCTCAGGCCAAGTCATTTTTTCAAGAATAGTGGCAGTTCTGACTCCGATTCCTTCATCATTCAGTAAAACATTACCCAACCCTAAAATAATTGTTTTTTCAGGACTCATACACGATTTTTTCCAAACTTACGAAATGTTTTTTAGCTCCTTTAAGGGATGGAAAAATTTTTGGAAAATAAACTACCCCGAGGCAGAGCCATCGAGGTATTAAAAGGAGTTTGCTTTG
>CAZPPK010000105.1:0-10417 GCA_964588415.1 uncultured Lentimicrobiaceae bacterium | reverse complement strand
CTGATAAGAAATATCAACCTGAATTTATATGTACATAACTACTGACCTCAAAAGATTTTTTTGAAAGGGACAAATGCAAAGGGAGCAAAATGTTCAGGTACCTTAAAAAGGGCAGGCCGGAAAGTAAAAACTACCCGGCCTGCATCAACCAAAACCTATCATTAATTGCTGGTTTATTGCTTGCGCTTTTAGCCTTGCAATAGAAGTGCCAGTTTTAACAATCCGTTGGACTTTATTGAGTTGAATGTTTTTCACAAGAAATCAGCATCTTCTGCAGCTAAAATTCTTATGATTCCGGAAAAAAACCGGAATAATCCTATACGTTATCGGAAGGTAAATTATGGGAAGATGTTCTGAAGCTTTATTTACTATATCAATTTTAAAAAACAAAAGTCCCGTAAAGGTCGTAGTAATCTGATTTCGTGATCTTCACATCATAGAAATTCCCTGCCGCAAGATCGAGATTTTCAGCAGGAATAAGCACTTCATTATCTACTTCAGGTGAGTCAAATTCAGTACGACCAACAAAAAATTCGTCTTCTTTTTTATCAATAACAACCTTAAAGATATTGCCTTCTTTCTGGTTATTCAATTCAAGGGAGATATTTTGTTGCAGCTCCATCAGACGGTTCTCGCGTTCCTGTTTCACCTTCTCAGGAACATCGTTGATAAAGCCAAATGCACTCGTATCTTCTTCCGGAGAATATTGAAAAACACCCAACCTGTCGAAACGAGTTTCTTTTACAAAATCAAGCAGTTCCTGAAATTCATCTTCCGTTTCACCGGGATATCCCACAATAAATGTCGAGCGTAAAGCCAGATATGGAATTTGCTCTCTCAATGATCGGACAAGCTTCAAAGTTCCATCACCGTCCAGACCCCGCTTCATGGATTTTAAAATCCGGTTGTTGATGTGCTGCAAAGGAATATCAAGATAATTGCACACCTTAGGGTTTTCTTTCAGTAATGTTATCAAATCTGTTGGAAAACCGGCAGGATAAGCATAATGCAGCCGAATCCATTCAATTCCGGGAATTTCAGAAATCCTTTCCACCAGTTCAGCAATCCGGCGTTTTCCGTACAAATCCAGACCATAATAAGTCAGATCCTGGGCAATGAGCAAAATTTCTTTGACGCCTTTTCCGGCAAGCTTTTCTGCTTCGGCAATAACTTCTTCAAAAGGTTTGGAAATATGTTTTCCGCGGATCAGGGGAATAGCACAAAAAGAACAACCGCGGTCACATCCTTCCGACACTTTCAGATAAGCATAATGAGAAGGAGTTGTCAGGAGGCGCTCACCAACAAGTTCCTTTTTAAAGTCAGCCTCCAGCGCTTTTAAAATCTCCGGAAGATCATTAACGCCAAAAAAAGCATCCACTTCTCCCATCTCATCCTTCAGTTCTTGTTTATAGCGCTGCGACAGACATCCGGTAACCACAATTTTCTTAAGATTTCCAACTTTTTTAGCTTCAATTGCAGACAAGATCATATCCACAGATTCTTCTTTGGCATCCTGAATAAATCCGCAGGTATTGATAACAACTATATCTGAAGGTTGGTCTGAATCGTGAATAATATCATATTTGTGGTCAAGTTGCCGCATCAAGGCTTCTGAATCGACCAGATTCTTCGAACAACCCAGCGTAACCACATTTACTTTTTGTTTTTTCATAGAGATTGAGCAGTGGTTTAAGAGAACAGGGTCTCTACAAATTCTTTCCGGTTAAAAACCTGAAGGTCTTCCATCTTTTCGCCCACACCAATATATTTTACAGGAATTTTAAAAGTGTCTGAAATGCCAATGACAACACCACCTTTGGCAGTTCCATCGAGTTTTGTGAGCGCCATAGCGGTCACTTGTGTCGCTGCCATAAACTGCCTTGCCTGTTCAATGGCATTTTGACCGGTTGACGCATCCAGAACCAATAAAATTTCATGCGGAGCATCCGGGATCAGTTTTTGCATCACTTTCTTAATTTTAGTGAGTTCGTTCATCAGGTTTACTTTATTGTGCAAGCGTCCTGCTGTATCGATGATGGCTACATCGGCATCCTGAGAAATCGCTGATTTTACCGTATCGTAAGCTACGGAAGCCGGATCCGAACCCATTTGTTGTTTCACAATGGGAACGCCCACGCGTTCCGACCAGATGGTCAATTGGTCCACTGCCGCAGCACGAAAAGTATCGGCAGCCCCTAAAATCACTTTCTTATTAACTCTATTAAAATTGTACGCAAGTTTTCCGATAGTGGTTGTTTTGCCAACTCCATTTACTCCGACAACAAGAATTACATAAGGTTTTTTGTCTTTAGGCAGTTCAAAATCGGCTCCGTCGCCGCTGTTGTTTTCCTGCAAAAGGTTGACAATTTCTTCTTTCAGAAGAAGATTCAACTCATTAGCGCCAAGATATTTGTCTCGAGCAACACGCGTTTCGATGCGTTCAATAATTTTTAAGGTGGTTTCTACACCAACATCGGAAGTAACCAGGACCTCTTCAAGCTTATCCAAAACGTCGTCGTCAACCTTTGACTTTCCGGCAACAACTTTTGATATTTTCGCAAAGACGCTTTTTCGTGTCTTTTCCAGCCCCTTATCAAGATCGTCTTTCTGCTGTTTTGTGGATAAAAAGGAAAATAAGCCCATGATTGCTGTAAAATTATTTTTAAAAGTAATTTAAAATCAAACCATTGTCAAAAAAAAAGCCTCTTCCCATGCAGGAAAAAGCTTTTCAAAAATTTACCTGAATGATCAGGTTTATTTCTTGGCAAAATAATCTTTTACCTGGTCAGTAGGAATAATTTCTTCTTTAAAAGTATACGATTTGGTAGCAGGAGATTTCACCATCCTGATAACCTTTGCGTAGTCTTTTCCTGTGCTTTGTAATGATGCAACTGTTTTCTTAGCCATGGTTCAATTATTTTATTTCTCTGTGAATAGTCATTTTTTTCAGGATGGGGTTGTATTTTTTCAACTCCAACCGGTCAGGGGTATTCTTTTTATTTTTGGTAGTAATGTACCTTGAAGTTCCCGGCAAGCCACTCTTTTTGTGCTCCGTGCACTCCAGAATAACCTGAATCCTCGCGTCTTTACTTTTCTTAGCCATCGTGAATTGCTTTTAAAAATTTAGGTCGGCAAAAATACAAACTCCCGCGTTATTATCCTAATTTTTGCTATTTTTTTTCAAAGAAGACCTTCAATCTTTTATCTGTTTAATTTGTAGTATTTTGAAAGGATAAAAAAGAATTACTTCCCAAATATTGATTTTCACTAAAATCTAATGCAACATAGCTTTTACAAAGGGAGTTACTCCTGAAAAGAAAAATTCCACAGCAATGATCATCAGGATCAAACCCATCAATTTAGTCATGATTTTGGTGCCCTGCTTGCCTAATATTCTCAAGATGGCTGAAGAGCTTCTCAAAATGAGCAATGAAACCGCTGATACGAGAAAGATAGAAAGAATAACCAGGCCTTTATCTATCCAGGTGTGACTTTCACTCATCAGTACCATTGCATTGGTAATGGAGCCAGGACCGGCGATCAGAGGGATTCCCAGTGGTGTAAAAGCGATATCGCCTACCACATCAGATTGATCTTCTTTCCCATTGGTAGTTTTTAACCGCCCAATCTTGGAATTCAACATATCATATCCCATGATAAAGAAGATAAAACTTCCCACAACTTTCAGTCCTGCAATAGAAATATTGAAGAACTCAAATAAATATTTCCCCAAAATAGCAAATATAACAAGCGTCAGGAAAGCAGTTATCATAGCTCTTGTGGCAGTATTTTTTTGTTCCTTTCTACTTAGGTCATCTGTGAGCCCTAAAAAGACAGGAACCGCTCCCAGGGGATTCATCAGGGTAAAAAAGGAAGTGAAATATAGCAAAAATATAGTAAACATAATTTTTATCGTTTAACAGAATGCAAATTTAATCTCCTGAAAATAATAAAAAACCTTTTATTCAGATTTTAGTTCAGAGACTGGATTTTTTGTTCTACCGTCTCCAGTATTTCACGCTGGCAATTACGGGATTTCTCCATAATTTCAGTTCCCTTTTTCAGCAAATCCTTTTTAAATTGCTGATCATGAATTCCTCCGGCATTGATCTTCACATTCAGAAAAGCTCCTTCCACCGCTGTCAAGGCGCACAATGCACCTACTCCGGCATCGGAAACTGAATTGGGATTCCCATTCTCGGCCATGGCGCGCAATACTTGCATGGAATGATAGGATTTCTGCATTACGGCAAACGGAATTTCCATGGCATGTTTTGAAGCTGTTTCAATTTCGTTTTGACGGAATATTTTTTCTTCTTCTGTTTTCTTGGGTAAACCAAAAGCATTCATAATCCTATTAAAGGCTTTTGTATCTTCATCTACAAGATGGAGCAGTTCATCTTTCAGTTGCTGTCCTTTCTCTGCAACATCGGAAAATTCCTTCCACCGGTCATCCCAGCCTTTTTTGTGTGATGAAAGGTTAGCCACCATGGTTCCCAGAGAAACGCCCAAAGCTCCCACATAGGCTGCAATGGAGCCACCTCCGGGAGCCGGAGATTCTGACGCAGTTTCGTTGGCAAAAGCAGTCAAATTTATATCCACCAATTTCTTTTCACGCTCTTCCAGCAGGAATTCAATGATCTTTACTTTAGGATTGAAAGGCTTCAGATCATTTAATCCGAGTGATTTAATAGCGATCTTCAACAGTTCATCCTGATCCACACCCAAAGAACGCTTCTGTTTTTTAAGAAAATACCGTCCGGCATCCAGCATGGCTTTCAAAGGGATTAATCCCACCAATTCAGAGCCTGTAACCCGCATACCACGCTCTTCAGCCTTATTGCAGACTTCGTCAAAAGCAACATGCACAGGTGTGATATTTATGTTGGTCAAATTGATGGATATCTGGGCAATGCCATATTCTTCAATATACCAGCCAATGGCTTTCACTGCTTTTAAAGAACCGGGGATCATCACCTGTTTTCCATTTTCATCTTTTACAAGTCTTCCGTTCACCGGATCGCCTGCGCGTTTGGCACGGCCCCGCTCACGAATATCAAAAGCAATGGCATTGGCACGGCGTGTGGATGTAGTATTCAAATTTATATTATAAGCCACGAGAAAATCACGCGCTCCGACAGCTGTAGCACCGCTTCCGGCAACTTGTTCATTAAATTCGGCAGGGCCAAAATCAGGTTTCCATTCCAGATCGGTGAATTTTTCAGCCAAGCCTTCATATTCTCCGGAACGGCAATTGGCCAGGTTTTTCCGTTCAGGCGTAAATGCTGCATTCTCATAACAATAAACGGGAATTCCCAGCTCTTCACCCACTCGCTGTGCCAATTTCCGGGCATATTCAACTGTTTCTTCCATCGTAATATTGGAAACCGGAACCAGCGGACAAACATCAGTCGCGCCAAACCGGGGATGTTCGCCTTTATGATGACACATATCAATGACCTCGCGGGCTTTGTCTATGGCACGAAAAGCAGCTTCCAAAACGGCATCAGGTTCTCCTACAAAAGTCACGACCGTTCGGTTGGTGGCAGCGCCTGGGTCAACATCCAGCAGTTTTACCCCTTCTACTTGTTCAATTTCATCCGTAATTTGCTTGATTACAGCCCTATCGCGGCCTTCACTAAAATTTGGTACACATTCAACGAGTTGCTTCATATCGACAAAAATTATCTTTTGAGATTAATATTTTAAAAATTGATTCTTTTGCCCTTCAATATCACCGTTTCCACCTTATTACTTCCATAAGCATAAGGCATGTATTCAAGGGTCGGTATCTCTTTTGTAATAAACACATTGGCTTTTTTCCCAATGGCAATACTTCCCAGCTCATGGCTTAAGCCCATTGCGTATGCCGTATTCAATGTTGTGGCATTAATGCCTTCTTCCGGCAACAGCCGGTAAGTAATGCTGGCCATGGAAAGAATAAATTGCATATTGCCTGATGGCGAAGAACCCGGGTTAAAGTCACTGGCCAAGGTAAGTGGTAATCCTGCATCAATCATTTCACGGGCAGGAGCGTATTTCATTCCCAGGAAAAATGCTGCGCCCGGCAGGATGGTAGGCATGGTTTCAGAGTTTAGCAATGCTGATATTTCCTCATCACCGACAAATTCCAAATGATCCACCGAAAGCGCGTTGAATTCCACGCCTACCTGAACACCACCGGAATAATCCAGTTCGTTGGCATGGATTTTTCCTCTCAATCCGTATTTTTGGCCTGCTTCTAAAATTCGGCGGGTTTCATTCACGGTAAAAAATCCCCGGTCACAAAAAACATCCACAAAATCTGCGAGTTTCTCTTCGGCGACTTTAGGAAGCATTTCGTTGATGATCAAATCAACATAAGCTCCCTGCCTGCCTCTATATTCATCGGGAACAGCATGAGCCGCCAGGAAAGTAGCACGAATAGTAAGCGGCGAATTTTCTTTGAGCCTTTTTATGACCCGAAGCATCTTCAATTCGCTTTCAAGGCTCAGACCATAACCACTTTTGATTTCGACAGCACCCGTTCCGTAACGTATTACTTCTTTAAGCCGCTCCATGGAAAGCATGTACAATTCATCTTCGGAAATTTCTTTCATCCTGCGAGCTGTATTCAAAATTCCGCCTCCACGACGGGCGATTTCTTCGTAAGAAAGTCCTTTGATTTTGTCAACATATTCTATTTCGCGTGAAGCAGGATAAACCAAATGGGTATGCGAATCGACAAAAGACGGAAATACCATTTTTCCCCTTGCATCAATCACTTCGGTTTCTTCCGATTCTGGCAAAAGCGCTTTTTTGTTCAAATCCGGCATCTTACCAAAATCTGCAACCTTCCCATTCTGAATAAAAAGCCAGGCATCGTCTATCGATTCCACCACCGCCATCTCTTTTCCTCGCGCACAAAGCTTTGGTTTTGTCTCGGTTTGAACCAGCTTTTTTATATTTTCAATTAAAATTGCCATAATTATCAATTGTTTAGCCCAACCGCAAAATTAAGCCTTATTGCCCACAAAAGTAGGGAAGTAAACCGAAATAACCATCGGAATACGAAGATAAAACCATCCGTGTTACCCTGAAATTTCCCATGATTAAGTTCATAAAGTGCCTAATGTCCGCAAAATTTATAAAGTTGTTGATTTACAGTTTTCCAACTTAAGGCACTTAAGCGCACTATATGAACTTTAGGCACTCGAATTTTGGCTAATTTTACCACTCGTTTTTCACATGGATTTAGGGTTGAATATGGGTTCAGAAAAAATAAGTTTGGATAAGAAGCTGGCTTCCCTGCAAAAGGAGTTTGACGGAGAGATTATGGTGGATGACGCCGTCCGGCTGATGTATGCCACCGATGCATCCGCTTATCGCGAAAAGCCTGTGGCTGTAGTTTTTCCAAAGAATAAAGACGATATTAAAAAACTGATCAGGTTTGCCGGTGAAACCCTAACTTCCATCATTCCGAGGGCTGCCGGGACTTCCCTTGCAGGCCAGGTTGTAGGAAACGGCATTGTAGCCGACATTTCCAAACACATGACCCGCATTCTGGAAATCAACGAAAAAGAACACTGGGTCAGGGTGGAACCCGGTGTGGTACTGGATGAACTGAACAAAATTTTGAAACCCAAAGGACTGTTTTTCGGACCGGAAACTTCCACGTCCAACCGCTGCAACATCGGTGGTATGGTGGGCAACAATTCCTGCGGCGCCCATTCTCTAATCTATGGAAGCACCCGTGATCATACACTGGAAGTCAAAGCACTTTTAAGTGATGGCAGTGAAGTGCTTTTCGGACCCTTAAAGCAAAGTGGACTGGACAAAAAATGCAGGCTTAATTCGCTGGAAGGGAAAATTTACCGCCATATCCGCAAAGCACTTGACACACCTGACATCCAAAATGAAATTCTGAAACAATTTCCCAGCCTTTCTCTGGAAAGAAGAAATACAGGATATGCGCTGGACATGCTTTTCCAAACCGTTCCATGGCAACACAATGGTGTCGATTTCAATCTTTCACGATTACTGGCAGGCTCGGAAGGCACGCTGGCTTTCACCACAGAAGTAAAACTGAATCTCGTTGCGTTGCCTCCGGCTCACAAGGGACTGATTTGTGTGCATCTCCATTCCATTGCAGAGGCGATGAAGGCCAATCTTCTTGTACTGGAAATAAAACCATTTTCCGTCGAACTAATAGACAAAGTCCTTCTCGATTTGACCCGCGAAAATATTGAGCAAAACAAAAACCGCTTTTTTGTGAAAGGTGATCCTGGGGCCATTCTGGTGGTGGAATTTGCCGAAAAAAGTATGGATGCTGTGAAAAGAAAAGCCAGCCAACTGGAAGAAGCCATGCGTACTCAATCTTATGGATACCATTTCCCGTTGATTACAGGGCCGGACATATCGAAAGTCTGGAGTCTGCGCAAAGCAGGTCTGGGTATTCTCAACAACATGTCGGGTGACGCAAAGCCTGTTTCATTGACTGAAGACACTGCAGTCAGTCCCAAAGTACTTCACCAATACATTGAAGATTTTAAAACCATGCTGAAAGAGCATGGCAAAGAAAGTGTGTATTACGGACATATTTCCACAGGCGAACTGCACCTACGACCAGTGATGAACCTGAAAAAGCCAGAAGAAGTGGAGTTATTTTACAAAATTGGGCTGGAATCGGCAAAACTGGTCAAGAAATATAAAGGCTCGCTCAGCGGCGAGCATGGCGACGGCAGGTTGCGCGGTGAGTTCATTCCGCTGATGGTTGGCGAAAAGATCTATTCCCTTTTTAGGGAAATCAAAAAAACATGGGATCCCGACAACATCCTCAATCCGGGAAAGATCACCGACACGCCCAAAATGAACAGCCATCTGCGGTATCTAAGTCCCACACCCGAAATCAAAACCTATTTTGATTTTTCCAAAGACCGGGGTATCGTCAGAGCGGCAGAAAAATGCAACGGCACCGGCGAGTGCCGCAAATCAGCACTGATAGGCGGGACTATGTGCCCCAGCTTTATGGCGACCCTCGACGAAGACAAAACCACCCGCGCTCGCGCCAATATCCTACGAGAATTCTTAACCAGACCAAACCAGAAAAATCCTTTCAATCACAAAGAGATTTACCAGGTGCTGGATATGTGTCTCATGTGCAAGGCTTGTAAATCGGAGTGTCCCTCCAGTGTGGACATCACCAAGCTGAAAGCCGAATTTTTGCAGCATTATTATGATAAACACGGCGTTCCTTTGCGTTCGCGGCTGATTGCCAACATTGGAAAAATTAACAAGCTGGGAAGTATCGCTCCGGGCATTTATAATTTTATTCAAAAGAATTCATTGATATCCGGTTTCAACGCACAGTTGTTGGGATTTGCAAAGCAAAGAAAATTCCCGTTGCTGGGGAAGCAGCGGCTGGAAACATGGTTTAAAACATATCAGGATAAGAATTCGCAGTCTCAATTTCCCAACGGCAAAGTGTATCTTTTCAATGATGAATTTACACGGTTTAATGATACGGAAATTGGCATCAGGGCCATATTGCTACTTAACAAACTCGGGTATGAAGTGGCTATTCCCAATCATCTTGAAAGCGCCCGCACCTATCTTTCCAAGGGGCTGGTGAAAAAGGCGAAGAAAATTGCCAATACAAACATCAGTATGCTAAAAGATAAAATCAGCGAAAGCACGCCTTTGGTGGGCATTGAGCCTTCCGCCATCCTAACCTTTCGGGATGAATATCTTGATCTGGCTGATAATGATCTGTTGGAAAGTGCTCACGAACTGGCCACCCATTCCATGATGATTGATGAATTCCTTGCAAAGGAAATGAAAGCCGGAAAAATTAAAAAAGAGCAGTTTACAAGGAAACCGAAGTATATCATGCTTCACGGGCACTGCCATCAAAAATCGCTGGCTTCCACTACGCCTACCCTATTCGTACTGAATTTCCCTGACAACTATCGTGCAGAAGAAATTCCATCAGGATGTTGCGGCATGGCCGGTTCCTTTGGTTTTGAAAAAGAGCACTACGATCTGAGCGTAAAAGTAGGAGAATTGGTTTTGTTTCCCGCGGTCCGCAGCAGCAATTCCGACACGATTATTGCCGCTCCAGGGACTTCCTGCCGCCATCAAATCAAAGACGGCACCCAACGCGATGCGATGCATCCGGTGGAGATTCTTTATGAAGCATTGGTTGAATGAAAAGTGAAAAATGAAAAATCTTTTTTTCAATTCCAAGCTGGATCAGCCAACCGGAAGTGTAAACCAGAACCCTAGTTCATTCGGATTTGCAATCCGAATGTTTCGGGAATCAGGATTTTAAATCCATCAGCTCAAGAGGTTGGGATTACAATCCTGGCCAGCGAGGATTCTCACGCTTGCCTGCGGCAGCTACGGTGTACCCACATCTTCTTTTACTAATCGTATTCCT
>CAZPPK010000104.1:0-10429 GCA_964588415.1 uncultured Lentimicrobiaceae bacterium | reverse complement strand
GATTAATAATCTCCTTTTGATACCCCGCTGCTCTGCGGCGGGGGTAGTTCATTATTTTTTCGTTCAACCCTGAGGCGGCGTGAAAAAGGTAAGTGCATTAAACGTTAATGAATTGTCGGCTGCCGCCATGCTTTGGCTTTTAGGTGGAAGGCGGGTGTGAGAGGCTTTGCCTGGTGGAAATCTCCCTGCGGTTGATATACCAATTTTGGCTCCGGGGGGATATCACCTTCCTTCGCTCGTTAACATGACAGCGATGTGTTGGGTTTCCTCACTTTCCCCGGATTTTAACCCGGGTACTGAAATTAACAAAAAAAGCCGTCGGCTAAAGCCGACGGCTTCCTTATCATTTAAGCTAAAGGAATTTTAATGATGTTTCTTCCAGCTTTTTTTGTTCATAATAGCAGCTTGCGCAGTAGACAGACGTGCAATCGGAACACGGTAAGGTGAGCAGCTTACATAATTCAGTCCGGCACGATGGCAGAATTCGATGGAACTTGGTTCTCCGCCATGTTCTCCGCAAATACCCAATTTGATTTTCTTACGAGTTTTACGTCCTTTTTTTACCGCCATTTCTATCAGCTGGCCAACGCCTTCCTGATCGAGAACCTGGAAAGGATCGTTTTTCAATAGACCTTTTTCAATGTAAATCGGCAGGAATTTTCCGGCGTCATCACGTGAATAACCAAAGGTCATCTGTGTAAGGTCGTTGGTACCGAATGAGAAGAATTCGGCAGATTCGGCAATCTTGTCAGCGGTCAAAGCGGCACGAGGCACTTCAATCATGGTCCCTACAAGATAATCGATCTCTTTGCCTCTTTCTTCAAAGACTTTTGCAATAGTTTCGCGGACAATCTTTTCCTGCAGTTTCAATTCAGCGATGGTCCCGACCAAAGGAATCATGATTTCCGGATGTGAATCGATTTTACGGTCTCTCAGATTCATTGCTGCTTCAATAATAGCGCGGCTTTGCATTTCGGTAATTTCAGGATAAGTATTTCCCAAACGGCAACCACGATGTCCGAGCATCGGGTTTACTTCGCTCAGTTCTTCTACTTTAGCTTTAATAGACTCTAAAGAAACATCCATAACATCAGCCATTTCCTGTTGTCCTTTGTCATCATGAGGAACAAACTCATGCAAAGGCGGGTCAAGCAAACGAACGGTTACCGGAAGGCCTTCCATGGCTTCAAAAATTCCTTCAAAATCAGTACGTTGAATCGGAAGTAATTTTTTCAAAGCTTTTCTCCTGCCAGCTTCATCTTCGGCAAGGATCATTTCGCGCATGGCGAGAATTTTATCATCACCGAAAAACATGTGTTCAGTGCGGCAAAGGCCGATTCCCTTTGCCCCAAAGTCGCGTGCCACCTGGGCATCATGCGGGGTGTCGGCATTGGTGCGAACGTACAGGCTGGCTTTTTTATCAGCAAGTTTCATAAGCTTTCCGAAGTCGCCACTCATTTCCGGGTCAACAGTTTTGATCATTCCGTCATAAACTTCGCCGGTAGTTCCGTTCAGCGAAATAAAATCACCTTCTTTATATGCTTTACCGGACATTTTCAAGGTACGGGCTTTGTAGTCAATCTTAACACTTCCCGCACCTGAAACACAGCATTTACCCATTCCGCGGGCAACCACTGCTGCGTGGGATGTCATTCCGCCGCGAGCGGTAAGGATACCTTCTGCAGAATTCATTCCTTTCAAATCCTCAGGAGATGTTTCGATACGAACTAATACCACTTTTTTCCCTTTGGCAGCTTCGCTTTCAGCGTCGTCAGCATGGAAAACAATCTGGCCTGTGGCAGCGCCCGGGGAAGCCGGTAATCCTTTGGCCATTACCTGAGCAGCCTTTACAGCATCGTTGTCAAAAACGGGATGTAACAGTTCGTCCAATTTATCAGGTTCCACCCGCATCAAAGCTTCATCTTTAGTGATCAGCTTTTCATGAAGCATATCCACGGCAATCTTAACCATGGCAGCACCTGTACGTTTTCCATTACGGGTTTGCAGCAACCAAAGTTTTCCATCCTGAATGGTAAACTCCATATCCTGCATGTCGCGATAGTGGTTTTCCAGATTTTCCTGAGTTTCAAAAAGATCTGTGAAAACAACGGGCATAGACTCTTCAAGTGAAGGATATTTAGAAGCTCTGTCTTCTTCTGAAACGCCGGCCAGTTTAGCCCAGCGGTAAGAACCTTCTTTGGTGATCTGTTGTGGAGTACGGATACCGGCAACAACATCTTCGCCCTGTGCATTGATGAGGTACTCACCGATAAACATATTTTCGCCGGTAGCGGCATCGCGGGTGAAAGCGACTCCTGTTGCGGAACTGTCACCCATGTTACCGAATACCATAGCCTGAACGTTCACGGCGGTTCCCCATTCATCAGGAATCTTGTTCAGCTTGCGGTAAAGAATAGCCCGGTCGTTCGCCCAGCTGTCAAATACAGCCATAATGGCTCCCCAGAGTTGTTCCCAAGGGTCTTCAGGGAAATCACGGCCTGTTTGTTTTTTTACAGCAACTTTAAACTGATTAACCATGTCCTTTAGGTCATTGGCAGAAAGTTCAGTGTCAAGATTCACGCCGCGTTTTTCTTTCATTTCTTCAATAATGACTTCAAAAGGATCTTCGTCTTCTTTGGATTCGGGCTTCATCCCCAACACCACGTCGCCGTACATCTGAACAAAACGACGGTAAGAATCCCATGCAAAACGTGCATTTCCTGATTTTTTTGCAATACCTGTAACGGCATTGTTATTAAGTCCAAGGTTTAATACCGTGTCCATCATGCCAGGCATAGAAGCACGGGCACCAGAACGTACGGAAACCAACAACGGATCATTCTGGTCACCAAACTTGGTCCCCATAATGTTTTCAATATGGTAAATCCCATTGGTAACCTCTTCTTTTATCAATTCAATGGCAAAATCGCGTCCTTTTTCATTGTACATAGTACAAACTTCAGTCGTGATGGTGAAACCAGGAGGTACAGGTACTCCGATAAGATTCATTTCGGCCAGATTGGCGCCTTTGCCTCCAAGAAGGTTTTTCATTTGTGCATTCCCTTCGGCTTTGCGATCACCAAAGAGATAAACATTCTTCGTTTTAGACATTTTAAATTATTTATTTGTTAGAAAATGTATTCGATTTTAGGTGAACAAAGATAGCAAAATCATGCATGCAAGTGGATCGCGCCCAAACCATTCCTGTTAAGAAAAGTCAAATAAATTTGCTTTTTTAAATTTGAAACGAAATTGAGTGATTCAATCGTTTGCGTTACGGAAAATTAAATCTACCGGAGAAAAGTTTCAGAATACCGCTCAGCAGCAGGAATTTACTGGCAGCTTTATTTAAAATCATTAAATCTTAGCGTTTTTGCAGGGTTTTCTCGTCCCAAATTCCTAAGTTTGTCCACAAATTTGATGGACATTATGAGGCATAAGATTGGTATTCGTTACGAAGATAAATACGCGATGGAGAAACGCGTTGCCCTGATCCCGAAACATGTGAAGCAATTAACGGATAGAGGCATCGAAGTGGAAGTTATTCCTTCAGAAAAGAGAATTTTTACTAACAATGAATACGCAGAATCTGGAGCTGTGATTACCAACGAACTGATGAACGCCGACATCATTCTGGGCGTGAAAGAAATGCCGATTGATTATTTTAAGCCATACAGCACCTATCTTTTTTTCAGCCATACCGTAAAAGGACAGTCATACAACATGCCATTGCTCAAAAATATGATGGAACGGAAAATTAATCTTATCGATTATGAGCGCATCGTAGATGAAAAGGGGAGAAGATTGATTTTTTTCGGCCGTTTTGCAGGACTTGCAGGTATGATCAATTCCCTATGGTCGTTAGGACAGCGTTTAAACACAAAAGGGGTTAAAACGCCTTTCATGTATTTGCAACAATCTCATCATTATGATTCTCTAGAAGATGCCAAGGCTGCCGTATCAAAAGTAGGCCAGGAAATTGCACGGAACGGGCTTCCTGAACAATTAAAACCGCTGGTAATCGGGATTACAGGTTATGGCCATGTTTCTGGCGGCGTGCAAGAAATACTGAACCTTTTACCGGTTATCGAGATTTCCCCTGCCGACCTGCTGAAGCTTAAAGGGCAAAAAAAGCTGCCGTCCAATGTTCTGTATAAAGTAGTCTTTAAGGAAAAGGATATGTCCAGGCCTGTTTCAAAGGGAAAAGTGTTTGAACTACAGGAATATTATGACCATCCAGAAAGATTTAAAGGTGTTTTTGAACAGTATTTGCCCAATCTTTCCGTCTTGATGAACTGTATGTACTGGGATGACCGTTATCCGAGGATCGTAACCAAAGATTATCTTGAAAAAGCTTACAATGAGAAGAATTTAAAACTGAAAGTTATCGGCGATATTACTTGCGACCCAGACGGTTCAGTGGAGATCACGCACAAAGGAACCCCGATTGATGATCCTGTATTTGTTTATGATCCAGTTACAAGAAAGCCGGCTTCCGGATTTGAAGGGGAGGGCGTTTTGGTGATGGCTGTGGATATTTTGCCCAGCGAACTGCCCCGTGAATCTTCCATCGCCTTTAGCGAAGCCTTAATGCAATATCTTTCGCAACTGGTTGCCGCGGATTTGGATGTGTTATTTCAGGATTTGAACATTCCGGCCCCGCTTAAAAAAGCCATGGTACTGCATCATGGAAAACTTACGCCTGATTATGAATATTTAAATCGCTACTTAAGTTAATTCTTGTTTTTAAAATTTCCTTTTATAAGGTTCAAACCGATTATAATTTTAGAGTTCTGATTATCATTAATATTGAAAAATAAGATAGAATGAAAGAGATTTTGGTATTGGGTGCAGGTTTATCCACCACCAGCTTGATTACTTACTTGCTGCAAAACGCAGAAGAGCACGACTGGCACATCACCGTCGCAGATATTGACCAGCATCTTGCTGCAAAAAAAATCCATGATCATAATCGTGGAAAAGCGATTCCTTTTGATATAAATGATGACGCCGAAAGTTCGAAAACCATTGCGGATGCCGATATTGTTATTTCCATGTTGCCGGCCTTCATGCATCATCTCGTTGCTAAAATATGCATTGAGTTGATGAAGCCCATGCTTACCGCTTCTTATGTTACAGACGAGATGAAACCTTACGATGAGTTGGCCAAAAAAGCCGGAATTCCCATTTTGATGGAATTGGGTGTTGATCCTGGCATTGACCACATGTCGGCCATGCGTGTGATCAACCGGATAAAAAGTTTGGGTGGTGAGATTCTTTCATTTTATTCCTTTACAGGCGGCCTGGTGGCTCCTGAAAGTGATAACAATCCATGGAATTATAAGCTGACATGGAACCCGCGGAATGTGGTAATGGCAGGAAACGGTGTCTCTAAATTTATCCAGCAGGGAAGTTATAAATACATTCCTTATTACCGTTTGTTTGAACGGACTCTTAAACGCAAAATCCTGAGTTATGGAGATTTTGAAGCTTACGCCAACCGTGATTCACTGGGTTACCGTGAAATTTACGGATTAAAAGATATTCCTACGATGTACCGTGGAACGTTGCGCCGTCCCGGATATGCAAAAGCCTGGAACGTTTTTGTAAAACTGGGTGCAACCGATGATTCATACCAGATCGAGAACTCGGAAAATATGACTTACCGTGATTTCATCAATTCTTTTATGCAATATGAACCCAGCGTCCCCGTGGAAATTAAACTTCAGTATTATAGTCAGAATGCTGCTGATCCGGTAGTTTTAGAGAAACTGAAATGGCTGGGGATTTTCGATAAAAGAAAAGTCGGTTTAAAAAATGCCACACCTGCTCAGATACTTCAGAAATTGATCATGGAAAAATGGGCGCTTGATCCAGATGACAAAGACATGCTGATCATGCAACACGAATTCAAGTACAGACTGGGAAATGACACAAAGATGATTGTCTCTGCTATGGCGATTATTGGTGAAAATCAGGAAGAAACGGCTATGGCAAAAACGGTGGGATTGCCGCTGGGAATTGCGACCAAACTCCTTGCTACTGGAAAAATTAATAAAACAGGAATCCACAGGCCAATTGCTGCTGATATTTATGAACCCATCCTTCAGGAACTGGAAGGCTTCGGGATCACCTTCAAAGAATCTGAATATTTGGTTGACGCATATTAACGGCATTTTTTTATTTTTGCCGAATTAATTTATGTCATGAGCTTTTTATTTTTTTTGTTACTGATAGGAATTGCTATTTATTTTATTAAAAAATGGCAAACTCCATCTCCCAGGCAAAACACAAAAACGAACTATACGAACAGTGGCACCAGTAATCAGGCGCCGAACAATCCTAGTGGAAATCATGCCAATTCCAATGGTTATGCAAGGTGGGTTGGCGGTGGACTGGGCTGGGCTTTTGGCGGCCCCATCGGAGGGATTCTTGGTTTTGCACTTGGTTCCATGTTTCAGGGCGGCCAGAATAGGCAAGGTTATCGTATCGGGATGCCAACGCAGACGGGTGATTTCAACGTCAGCCTTTTGATATTGACAGCCGCCGTAATGAAAGCTGACGGAACTGTCCGAAAATCTGAACTGGATTATGTGAAGAGTTTCTATGTGCAAAATTTCGGTGTTGAAGCGGCGAAGCGTTACATAAAGATGCTCAACGAGATATTGAAAAGCGATATCAATGTTCAGGATGTGAGCCGCCAGATTGGAAGGTTTATGGATTATTCTTCACGTTTGCAGCTTATGCATTATCTTTTTGGGATTGCACTTGCAGACGGTACTGCAGACAAGTCAGAAGTCAATCTTATCAGCGAGATCGCTGCTGCAATGGGAGTAGGAGCTGCAGATTTTCAGTCGTTGAAGGCCATGTTCGTAAAAGATACAGACAGCGCATATAAAATCCTGGGAACTTCTTCTGATGCCGCCGATGATGAAGTAAAGTTGGCTTACCGCGAGATGGCTAAAAAATATCATCCTGACCTGGTATCCCATTTGGGAGATGATGTTCAGCATGCGGCTGAAAAGAAATTTCAAAAAGTGAATGAAGCTTACGAAACCATTAAGAAGGAGCGTGGGTTTAAATAAGGTTTCAGTTTTGGAATAATAATTTTGTTGTTTCCTGAGTAGCTCGGGATTTATCCCCAGGGTATAAAAATAAATTTCTATTATTTTTTCAAATGCCGGTCAATTTCCCGTTGTGAATCCTTTTTTCTCAGATCTTCACGTTTATCGTAGTGATGTTTTCCCTGAGCAAGGCCAATCTCAAGTTTTGCCAGGCCGCGGTCATTGATGAACAAAACCAGAGGGACGAGGGTAAGCCCTTTTTCTTTGACTTTAATAAACAACTTTTTGAGCTCTCGTTTGTTTAAGAGTAGCTTGCGATCACGCTTTGCAAGATGATTGTTGTAGGTTCCATAACTATATTCAGCAATGTGCATACCTCTTACGAAAAGCTCTCCGTTTTCGAACAAACCGTAAGCATCTGCCAGGCTGGCTTTCCCATTACGGATAGATTTGATTTCTGTTCCGGTCAGGACAATACCCGCCACATACTTTTCAAGTATAAAATACTCGAAAGAGGCCCTTTTGTTCTTAATCCGTATGTTGCCCATTCCCATAACCACAATTGTGATGCAAAGATAGCGAAAGAAATGTTTATGTATGAATGATGAAATAAGCAATCATAAATCAAAAATCGGTGTTTCTTGTTCTTAAATCGGAACAATCCCGAAAGAATATCAAACAAGCTTGCCTGCCATCCCTGCCAGTCCGGCCTTTAGGTTGGCTTCGGCTGGTAAACAGGCAGGGATTAACGATTCTTAGTCATAATCGGGTTGTATAAAACAAGTGGCAAGGTTCATAAATAACTTAAGATTTATTATCTTTGTATATAATTTTTATTAAATCTAAATAAAAATGGCCCACTATCTAAAACAAGGGGAAATTCCTCCCAAACGATACACTCAATTCAGGAAAAATGACGGAACTTTATATGTGGAAGAACTGGTTTCCACTGAAGGTTTTTCTGATATTTTTTCCATCGTTTATCATGAATTTCCACCTACACGTGTTTTGAAGATTGGGAAACCGGTTGTTATGAATAAGCAGGTTGCAGTGGACGACAATATGCAACACCGGCTTTTTAGCGGGTTTAAGATTACTCCTGAAAATGATTATCTGAAAAGCAGGAAAGTGGTGCTTTTTAATGACGACGTTGAATTGATTCTGGCAGCGCCCAGACAATCTATGACAGATTATTTTTACAAGAATGCACTTGCAGATGAAATGATATTTGTTCATCGGGGCAGTGGCGTCATCCAATCGGTTTATGGTGACTTGCCTTTTCAAGAAGGCGATCAAATCGTCATCCCAAGAGGAACCGTTTACCAGCTTTTTTTCAAACAGGAAGACAACCGTCTTTTTATCGTTGAATCGCACCAACATATCAGGTTCCCAAGGCGTTATACGAACGAATCAGGATAGTTACTTGAACATGCCCCGTTTTATGAAAGAGACCTGAAAGCACCTGTTTTAAAAGAACATTTCACTCAGGAAGGCGAATTTACGGTGAATATCAAAAGAAGGGACACCCTGTTTCCTTATGTTTATGCCAACCATCCTTTTGATGCCTGTGGTTGGGATGGCTGTTTGTATCCATTCATATTTTCTATTTATAATTTTGATCCTATTACCGGAAAAATTCACCAGCCGCCTCCGGTTCATCAGGTTTTTGAGACAAATGCATTTGTAGTTTGCAATTTTGTCCCACGCCTTTTTGATTACCATTCGATTTCCATTCCGGCACCATACAATCACAGCAATGTGGATTCAGATGAAGTGATCTATTATGTGGATGGCGATTTTATGAGTCGTAATAATATTGGAAAAGGACAAATTACGCTTCACCCCATTGGAATACCGCATGGACCGCAACCCGGTGCTGTTGAGAGAAGCATTGGTAAAAAAGATACTGAAGAATATGCAGTGATGGTGGATACTTTTAAGCCACTAAAATTGACCAGAGATGCTATCAATATTGAAGAACCGGATTATTTTAAAAGCTGGATTTGAAAAAATAACAGAATGCTTAACGAAAACCGGTTTTTACCTGGATAAAAAAATGAACAATGAAAGAGCGAGAGTTTCTTCCGATATCAGGAACAGATTATGTTGAATTTTATGTTGGAAATGCCAAACCGGCTACCCGTTATTACCAGTCTGCATTTGGTTTTCAACCGGTAGCTTACGCCGGACTTGAAACCGGTTTAAAAGACCGGACTTCTTATGTGGTCAGGCAAAATAAGATTACATTTATGCTGACCGCAGGTACGAAGCCCGATTCCGACGTCATAAAATACCAGGCAAAGCATGGCGATGGCGTGAAAGTAATTGCTCTGTGGGTAGAAAATGCAAGAAAATCTTTTAATGAGGTAGTCAGTAGAGGAGCTGAAGTGGTTGAAGAGCCAAAAGTATTAAAAGACCAGCATGGAGAAGTTGTGGTAGCTTCCATTAAAGCTTACGGGGAAGCAATTCACACTTTCGTGGAAAGAAAAAATTATAATGGCGTATTCATGCCCGGTTTTATTGAATGGAACCCGGATTACAAAGCTCCCAGCACAGGGTTGTTATATGTGGACCACATTGTGGGCAACGTCCCTGAAGGTGAGATGGATCAGGTTGTTGATTATTATAGTGACGTAATGGGCTTTGATCAATTGATCTCTTTTGATGACAAGGATATTTCCACGGAATTTACTGCTTTGAAAAGTAAAGTGGTGGCTAACAAAGATTTACGCATTAAGTTCCCAATTAACGAACCAGCCAAAGGTCTAAAGAAATCACAAATTGAAGAGTATCTTGATTTTTATCTTGGCCCTGGTCCGCAGCACGTCGCTATGGCTACTGACGACATTATAAGTACGGTAGCTGAGCAAAAGAAACGCGGCGTTGATTTTTTGGCGACTCCCCATACTTATTATGAAGATGTATGGGATCGGGTCGGAAATATTGAAGAAGACAAGCCGGAATTGGAAAAGAATAAAATTCTTATCGACCGGGATGATGAAGGATACCTTTTGCAGCTTTTTACTAAACCGGTTCAGGATCGCCCAACTTTCTTCTTTGAGATCAATGAACTACCCCCGCCGCAGAGCAGCGGGGTATCAAAAGGAGATTATTAATCGCCCCTTGGGGCGGGGAATTAATCCCTTGTCCGCCTCAGGCGGATTCAACGAAAGGGGGCAAAATCTTTTGGAAAAGGAAATTTCAAGGCTTTGTTTGAATCCATTGAAAGAGAACAGGCCAGTCGTGGAACATTATGATAATTATTTGATTAAAATATTTCACAAATATTTTGCAGATAAAGAATTATATAAAATGTTGATAATAAAATTCTTTTGAGATTTAATAATATGGACAATCAAAAAAAT